>NZ_JBFTNT010000293.1:0-6291 GCF_056397585.1 Pedobacter sp. 05L430
GCAAAGCAGCAAGGATCGCCGTTACAGTTTTCTCCTCCTCTTTAACCGTGTCGGTAGAAGGATCAGCAGGCGGGTTCAATAAAAACAAACGTTCCCCGGTATCAAACACCTTCCGCAATTTATCCACCTCCAGCACATTGACCACCGCCACCTGCRCTCCTTTATCCTCCCATTCTTTTTTCTTTTTCTCATCATGAGAAACAATCGTCACTTTTTCTCCCCGTTCCAACAGCCTGGCAGCCAAAACAGATCCGATATTTCCGGTACCTCCTAAAATGATATGCATAAATCTCGTTTTTAAATGAACACTCTCGAAAAAACAAAGCATCCCATTAGAAGGTTTATATTTAAGATAGGCAAAAAGAAAAAATGACCATGGCCAAACCGAAAACCTCCATAGCAGCCATCTACGATAAGGTTGCCAAAAAATATGCCGTTCAGTTCAAAGATGAGTTGCAAGAAAAGCCACTGGACAGATTACTGCTGGAAGCCTTTGCCAAAGACAACAAAAGAAAAGGCACCCTGATCGATCTGGGATGTGGGCCGGGACAAACCACCAGGTTTCTAAAAGACGCCGGGCAAACCGAAATTACCGGGCTAGACCTCAGCCCGGAAATGATCAGCCAGGCCAAAAAACTGCACCCGGACATCGACTTCCAAACCGGAGACCTGCTGACCCTCACTCTACCCGAAAACACCTACGGATCCGCCATCGCGTTTTATGCCATCGTCCATTTCTATCCGGATCAGCTGCCACAGGTATTCACACAAGTCCATAAAATCCTCAAACCAAAGGCTCAATTTCTCCTGTCCTTCCATTGCGGGGATAAGTTCATTCACCTGGACGAATGGTTCGATGAAAAAGTAGACATCGACTTCTATATGTTTGACCCGGACCAGGTCATCCAAAGCCTGAAAGATGCCGGATTTGAAATCAAAGATGCGCTCGTGCGTTATCCCTATCCGAGTGAACACCAGACCCAAAGGGCTTATATCAAATGCGTGAAAAGCCGAAAATAACAAGAAAAAATACTATGAAAATCATTCCCCCTCCTACTGACCAGCAGCTACTCAAAGAGGAACCGCCCCTAGCCAGACTCATACCCGATCACGATCTGTTCCATCATCTGCAAGAAAACATCAAAAAAACCTTTGCCCAGCTACAATATTTAACCGAAGCGCAGCTTCTTTTCCGCTATGCACCCGGCAAATACAGCATCAAGGAAACCCTGCTGCACATGACCGATATGGAACGCATATACAGCTACCGGATCCTACGCACCGCAAGAAATGATCAGACTCCGATGGAAGGATTCGACGCAGAAGTCTATGTAAAGACATCCGGCGCCGACAGCAGAAACATCAAAGACCTGCTGGACGAATTCGCCAGCCAGAGAAAAGCCACCATAAGCCTACTCCAAAGCATGCCCGAGAAAAGTTTAACCTATACCGGATTACTTTATGGAATCCCAGTCACCATCAGCGCCMTGGCCTACCATATTGCAGGCCATGAACTTCATCACCTGGAGATCATACGTACCCGCTACCTGAATAACCATCGTTAATTAGAAAAAGATATACTTATGAAATCCCTGACACTGCTCAACCCCGCCCAACTCGGCCAAACGATAACCGAAGATTACAGCAACCTGCCAATCAGTCTGGTAAACGACCATGTGGTGCGGCTAAGCATCATGACCCAGCCCTATTACTGGCACTTTCATCCTAATTCGGATGAAAGTTTCCTTGGGGTAGAAGGAATATTGGTTATAGAACTGGAAGACCAGATAATTGAACTCTATCCCGGTCAGCTTTTTACCATACCCAGGAACACCCTTCACCAAACACGTCCGAAAGCAGAGCGATCTGTCAATCTCACCTTCGAGCACCAGGACATGGAAACAGTCAAAAAAGAATCTGATCCCAAAAGCGATAATTCTTGAATTACCTCAGGGATAAAATTTGAGCAGGATTCTGCACCAAAACAAAAAATTACCCGTAATATGCAGCAACCTGGCATACCAACCCCTGCCCGTTAAAAGTCATCACCTCTRCTGTTTTTTTACCTGAACCAGTATTCAGGTAGTATAAAGTCAGTCCATCGGTACCGACTAAAACATCCAGTAGCTCAAAATGCAGGTCTGGCATTTTCTCCAGTGCACGGATCCAGTAAGCCCTGACAGCTTCCTTTCCCGAAACGACACCATCCTGCAGATCCAACAGACGGGCTGCCACCGGAGATTTAATGACAAAATCCGCTGAGTAATGACTTAACACCCTTTCCAGGTCATGCGCGTTAAAAGCACTGATCCATTCCTRCGCAAATTCCAGCGCGAATTCTTCTGTTATTTTCATAAAGTATAGTTTAAAAAACCTGCATAATTTAAAAAATTAAACCAGTCCTTAATAGAAAGTTTGTTAGGTCGGTTACTCCTGCCTTTTAGTATAGGTATCACAGTCCACTTTTGGTTCGAAATTTCCTCGATGTTTTTGTAGTGATTGAAGTGACCACAAAAACCTTCTCTGGAATTAGCCCGTTATGGGCGAACGCATTTTCCATTGAAAGGTAGCTTGGTCCAAGTATGTGGTTGGCGAGCAGTGCGCTTTCAGGTCGTCCAGAACCTAGGTACCTACCTGCAGTATAAAGTCTTTTTTGGCCGGTTCGATCAGACCGTCTGCTTAAAAAAACAATATCTTATCATTTGGTCGTTTATAGTCTTTCAAAAGACCTACCAGGAGCTGATGAGTCAGCGCTGGTTAGATAGTGCGCTTAACGCTGCTTGAATATCCATTGTAAAATATCAATAAGATAAACGATTTAATTTCGTTTATCCTCTTTTATTTTAACAAACCTATCGAATGGTGAAAGTCTAATGTCATAAAGCAATATTTCTATATAAATTACCCGCCCACATGCGCCTTTGTTGGGAATCACCATTATTGTCATCTTACTATTGATCTCGCAGAGGAATGGGATCATAATAAAAAAATTAAAGCAATAATAGTTTATCCTGACATAAGTTCGGAAATCCTGAAATTTGTTGCAGGCCCGGAACAACATTGGTCATTCTTCGCAAAATCACGTGTACAAAGARGATCGTTAATTACCATGTAATTTGACAAATAAAAACTTACTTTACAGGCATGAACGAGCTCAGGAATGGTTATTACGAATTTGACATAGATATTTACCAGGAATGGAAAAGAACAGGCTATCACTATGTGGCTATCATTACCATTAATGCAGACATGTATGAGTACTTGGACGAATCAGCATTTGAAATTATCCCACATGCCAACAGACCAGAAATGGTTGAACAGGTATACGCAATGGACTCGGAGTATCTTTTATCTTGTGCCAATCAAAAGCTTCTGGCAACAACCTTCATCGTACATAAGCGTTACTTATGATTTTTCAATATCTGGTTGTGAAGTCTGTTACTTTAAAACTATTTACGATTGGTTACAGTCCCAGGCAATCAAATGCCTAAATTATACAAGTGCTACACGGGAAGCCTAATTTGGCTACACAACATAAATGACATTAGGCCAGGGAAGCGGCTGGAAGTGTCAATCCGGCTTTTACAGAATATTTTTTCAGCTTTTAATAAAGACAGCAACAACGGAATCATTCCAAAACCAGTCAGCGTAACTCCAGGAAGATTTAATTAATTTTCATGGATTGCCTTAAATTACAAAATTACGAATTGAAACAGGTTTACCTGTACCTTTCCGGTTGCCTGATTACATTTCTTACTATATACATTAAATCCTTAACAATATCTCTGAATCTGGTAGATGTCCCATTGTGTTCGAAGGTATGATAGAGTTCTTTGACAGGGTCATAAATGGTAAACAGATGTCGATTCTTTTTAGGTTGATAATAAGCCTCATATCCGTCAAAGGGCTGATAGGCTACTAGATGAGTGGGTTTAGCCTTTGATCTTTTAATGAATTTAAAATTGTGCGTATCCATAATATAAACATGAATTGACTATACCTAATTTACTAAATCCCTGCGAAATTAGCGATCAAACCCAAACAAATGTGCTGACCCCGAGTTTTAACGGCTAATCTTTCAAAGTCGGTCCATGCACCATTAACCTACCATCTTTGGCAACCTCCATTTTGTCAATGAATACCAGTCTTTGATGTCCTGTGGCCTCAGTACGCCCATGATACACGCAAAGCATCTGCTTGCCGTCAGGCGTATAGGTTATGCTGTTGTGCCCGGTTCCGCTTACCTTTCCACTTCTCTGTAAAACAGGATTGTTATCCGCCTTTTTAAATGGCCCTAAAGGACTTTTTGAGGTAGCATAACCTATGGCATAATTCTGCCCGTCAAAGTTATTTGCCGAGTACATCATGTAATAAATTTTATCTTTTTTAAAGATGTAAGAGCCTTCGGTCCATCTTCGGTTTACTTCCTTTGCAGTTACCGAACGGCTTTCCCACTCCTCTTTGATGCTGCCCATTTTAACTGGTGGACGCAGCAGCAGCACAGGCGCCCCTATGGTGCCCGAAAAATCCGTTTTCAGCTCTACCCCATACACCCAGCTTTCTTCCACCTCATTATACCATCCCCTTTTTTTCGCCCACTGCGCGACCTCACTAGCCACCGGGTGCTTATAGCAGCATCTGGAATAGTATAAATAGATTTTACCATTTTCAACCAGCAAATTGGCATCGATAATCGGGTACCCCGGATCAAAGATGGGGCGGTCATTCAGGTCGATAAAAGGGCCGGTCGGTTTATCTGAAACGGCTACTCCGATCTTGAAATTTTCTTTTTCCTGATTGGGATTTTGCTTCCACTGGGCGCTATATAACATATAATACTTACCACCTTTCTTGTACACCTCAGGCGCCCAAAAGGAATGTATGCCCCAGCCATTGGGATTATCGTGATGATAAACCTGTCCTTCAAATTTCCATTCTTTTAAATTACTCGATGAATAGGCGCCAAATCCGTTTTTTACGTCGCCTCCGGTGCCGTACATATAGTATTTCCCCTGGTCATACATTACATAAGGATCTCCAAAAGGAATGGGCAAAGGGTTTGCGATAAACTGCGCTTTTGCACCGCCAACAGCCATCAGCAGAGATAACAGGCCAATCCAGATCTTTCTCATCATCTTATTTAAGTTAAATTCGGAAATTTAATATGGGGATATTTTCCCGGATTTTCATCCCTGATCGCATTTTATTGTAATCAGCTTGTCTGATTTGAGACTGATACATTTACTATTGTGGCGAATAACCTCACCAAGCACATTTTTTAGTATCTTCAAAGTTTGCCTGACTTTTATAACCATTTATTAAGATCAACCAACAGAAATAATATGGCAGGAATCGTCAGAACGCTCCTAACACTATTTTTTTACTGGCAGCTTTACATTCCCAGGCACAAGATCCGACTATAGAAAAACGGACACAAAAGCAATTTGAAGGGCTTTGGGAAAATAAAAAAAATACCAGACGCCTGAAAATATCATTCCGACAGGGTTATGCAATGATTACCGACTGGACAGACAGAATCCAAAAGCCGGAAAGCGGCGACATTTATAAAGCATTCTTAAAGAACGGGAAACTCATCATGCCCGAAGAAACCGATCACCGTGCACCATACAGCGAAATCATCTTTAAGAACAACAGACTGATTTACCTCACCAAATCTATACTCCCCCAAACCTGGAACAAAGAAATTTTCACAAGATAACATCAAAGCAGCGGCATCGAAGGTAAAAAACCCACCCTAAACTTGCTGTACTGATCACTAATCAGTGGACCTGGCTTTACGCACACACCAGGTAGTCATACTTCTCAGGTTCTGAACATTGGTAGTTTTTATGGGTTCGTGAAGCTCCCCACCAATTTGGCTGGTCAATCTAAGCAGCATCTGCTGATTGACCAGGAAGCGTTCCGATCCGTCGGGAAGAATATACCTCCCATTACCGATGAACCTGACCAATGATTCGATGCCAATTTCTGAGGCCAGCCGACAGAAAAAATACCCGCCGGGTTTAAGCACCCTCCACATTGACCTGAGCATACGATCAAACTGACCCTGGTTTTCTGCAAAATGTAATACGGCGCTGCTGATGACCAGATCAAAGGTTTCACTTTCGAAGGGTAGCTCTTCTACCGATGCCACCAAAAAGTGTTCATCCGGGTTGACCTGCGGAAATGAGCCAGTAATACTTCTTAGCTGCGCGATCGCATCCGGGTTCCGATCGACACCAAAAACCACTGCACCTGTACTTAAGGCATAAAAGATGTTTCTACCTGTTC
>NZ_JBFTNT010000294.1:0-5177 GCF_056397585.1 Pedobacter sp. 05L430
CAATTTACATATATCGTACCAACATTATCAAGAAATCTAAATAAATATTTTCATTAAAAGAAATGAAGCTACTAAAAGGGATAATTACTATGCAATGGTAGCTGTAAGTTTGCTTCCGCTAATAGCTGTGCTATAAATTTTCAGCGTTCTTGTATTTCCGGTCGTACCTTGTGGTCCCTGAAGTACGGATCCATTGGTAGCGTATTCAGAAAAGTGCAACTGACATTGTATTTTATTATCTGCCTGTTTCCATACCAAGCTACCTCCCTGATGCGGACAAATAGATTCTGTTGCTACAAATGCTGCAGCAGTATTTCCATCAGCTATCCTAAAAAACAATACGCCATTTACTTTCGCCTGGTCACCCACAGCCTTTAGTTGAGTTGAAAGATCTACTGTGGCAGTATTATTTCCTGGTCCTGGATCAGGTTTGTCGTCAGGACCATCATTTCCACTTTTTCCACAGCTCGAAAGGCATGTTCCTGTGCAAACCAATGCAAGGCCAAGCCCTAATGATTTGATAAATTCGTCACGTTCCATAGTTTTTGATTTTAGTTTAGTAAATTTTTGATTTCTTGTCCGGATCCTGATTTTTTGACTTAAACAGGGTAAAGTTTCTTGATATAGTGAAGCCAAAACGAACCCCGCCTTTGCTCCACGATTTTTTAGTATTTGGAATGAAATTATTTTCCACTATATACTCCGAATTCATGAAGTTTAAAGAGAAAATATGCCCTCCGGTTTCTATTTCCAAACCAACACCAAATGGATTGTAATAAGTTTCCGTTAAATCTTTGGGTCTCGATAATCCATTTACAACAGTGTAATCGGCAATAAAAGAAAGTCGTTTAGTAATTTTCATTCTTCCCGCAAAACCAAGGGAAAACAGGTTTTTGGAATCACCGCTATCCTCAATATTATTTCGCACTAAAAACCCTGGCATTACCTCAAGAGAGAGGCGCGATGAAAACTTACGTGATATAATAGATTGAAAGAAATAAGAGAATCTGTCACTATATTGTCCAAACTCGCCATCATTAAATGGCTCCCTGGCAATCCAGCCAAGCTGGGCAAAGAGGGTCATATTAATCGGCATCGAACTATTACTCTTCTGTTTTAGCAGCTTGTACTTACCCGAAAAGTTGAAAAGTTCGTCTTGCTTACTTCTTCCTATTGCAACAGTAAAATCATCGGTAACCCCATAATCCAATCCAATAAACAAATCTGTTGCAACATCCAGGCCGTATAAAGTGTGTGCACTTCCAAAACGTCCGCCTATATCACCAAAATGGTGACGGATCCTGAGATCCAGATCATGTTTCTTTTGAGTTTCACTTGAGTGAGATAAAACTACATGTGTTGACTTAAAGGCGGCATCTACAGTAGTAGCTACACCCCCGCTGTCCAGGGCTTTTAACAATGAGTCCGCTTCCTGAGCTCGAGCATGCAGTGTAAAAAGCGAAAAGGAAATCAGTAAATATTTAATCTTATTCATGGGTTTGGTTATTTTAATGAATTGAACTTACCTTCAGCTTTTATCGTAATAAACTCAGCAATCTTGGTAAACACCAGCTTTGGTATTTTAATATCATGATCCACACAGGCAACTTTAAATTCTGTACTGATTTGTACAACCCCATTGGTTACGGTTACTTTTCCTGGAATTGTTCGTTTCTTATCTACTCCATGTACAGAAAGAATACCTGTAACCGTTACAGCATAATTACCATCTTTGGTAAAATCCACTGGCTGGTCTATCACCCCTTTAAATTTTGCATAAGGATATTTGTCACTCTCTATATAATTTTCGTTGAAATGCTCCTGCATAAGCTTTCTGTCAAACTCAAGCGTCTTAACGGCTAGCTGCACAACTATTTCTCTGGTTTTGGCAACAAGAACAGCATTACCGTTATCGCTTACAGCCCTTATATCCTCTAGCGGTGTAGATGAGAATAAGCCTATTCTAATATTTTTGCTCACAAAGTTCTGCGCCCCGGCACTAAAATGCAGCAGCATGAGTACCACCAACAATCGGGTTATTTTTCTTATCCTATTCATATTTAATTGAGCTACTGCCTTATTTAAGTTTTAATGAACTTATATCTCCTAGTACGGAGTAAGAAACAACAAGGTTGCCTGGGCAGTAAATATTTTCACATTTGCACGTCGCTATCACCACCACGTCATCCTGACCTCGCAGCTTCTTCGAGGTCAGAATGACGATGGCATAAAACAAAAAAAGGCCCGCAATCTCTTGCAGGCCTTTCGTATAATTCAAATAATACTATTTAGCATTTTTCTTCTCAGTAACCTCAGTACGGATCTCTTGAGCAAGTCCTTTTAGATCCTGCATTGCTTTACGAACTCTAGTACCGGCTGCGCCATTACCTGAATTATAAAATTTGTCTGCATCTGCTTCGATTCCAGCAATAAGTTGTTTAAGTTTTGAAAATTTTTCCATGTTTTTCTTAAGTTAAGATTTTAAAAATATTTGATATAACGCTCTAAAGGTAATAATTATTGGATTTGCACCAAATCAATGTTTCATAATCTCTAATCATTTTTTCCACATCCTATTCCCATTGTTAATAAAAATGACTACAACACCACCATTTGCCCTGTCCTCACCGATTCATCACAGGCAAATGCAATCCTTAAACTATTAACCGCATCTTCAGTTGCATCAGTAAGGTCCAGATCTTCCTGAATAGCTCTCAGAAAAAAGCGTTGCTCACGATTACATAGTTCCTGATGATCCGGTTCATCTTTAAGATCAACCCACTCATCGGTCCTGGCAAACTCATCATCTTTATCCAGATCAGCATAATGTACTTTTATTGATTCTGTTTTAGTATGTGAATCAATTGAATCTGATTTTCCTGATTTCGATGCTTCTTTGGCAACTATAGATACCGCGCCCTTCGGGCCAAAAACATCTTTAATAAAAAAGGCTGTTTCACTAACCATTGGGCCCCAGCCTGCTTCGTACCAGCCAACTGAACCATCCTCAAAACGAATTTGAAGTTGCCCGTAATTGTAATTCCATTCAGGTATTTCATCGGTAAGCCGGGCACCAATAGCACTTACCTGAACAGGCCTTGATCTGGTCATCTGGCACATCACATCAATATAATGCACCGCACAGTCTACTATGGGGCTTAAACTTTTCATCAGGTTACGGTGTACGGTCCATTTCGAACCATGGCTTTGCTGATTCAGGTTCATCCGCATTACCAGTGGTTTACCCATTTGCTGCGAAAGTTCAATAAACTTCTCCCATGAAGGGTGATAACGCAATATATAACCAACAACCAGTTTCTTACCGGCCTTTCTCGCAGCTTCAGCAACACGCTCCGCACCTTCTACAGAATCCGCCAGAGGCTTCTCTATAAATACGTGGCAGCCGCTCTCCAGTGCTTTAACGGCAAAAGCCTCATGAGTATCCGGATAAGTAGAAATGCAAACTGCATCAGGCTTTGTAGCCTCAAGCGCCTCATAAAAATCACTGAACAGCCGATAACCTCCACCCAGCTTTTCATTTACAACAACCTTACTGTTACCGGTCGATACAATTCCACATATTTCAAAGCCGTCTAAGGTGTGATAGGCCATAGCATGAGATTTACCCATGTTACCGCATCCAACAACCAGAACACGCAAATTTACACTCCCAAACTCCATCCTGCACGATAATTACGTTTAACAAATTGGTTCACCTCATCAAAGTTAGTAACCTTAAGATTCGCTTTATCCCAGATCAGTTTAATGTCTCTGCCTGGATAACTGATTCCACCATCAGCATTTCTCCGCTGAACATCGGTTCCTCTAATGGCCAGGTTTGCTATTAATAGCGTTTCTGTAAGCGGTCCTGCAATTTCAAAAGGAGAACTTAATTCTATCTTTCCATAACCTGCAATCGCAGCTTCGGCCCATTGTGTATAATGGCCATCTTCACCACCTGGTACCCTAGGGGTTTTCTGTTTAGTATGATCATGCTCATTCCTTGATAAAGGCAGCAATCTCGGGTTAGATCCATAAACATCACAGATCATTTTTCCTTTGGTTCCTTCAAACAATACACCATTATCGCCAAATGCCTCATTAGGTCCTAACTCTACCGGACGCACGGGCTTAATACCACCGTCCATCCAGTGAAGCTGTAAATCACCTTTCGTTCTTTTCGTTCCCTTAAAGGTCATGATCACGTGACTTGATGGCGGACAACTTTCAGGGAAATACCCCCTCTTAAATTCATCCACATACACACTACCCACACTGCATTGAACATCAAGAGGCGTATCAAGACCTAAAATGCTAAATGGAGGTTCTACAAGGTGACAACCCATATCGCCAATTGCACCTGTACCATAATCCCACCAGCCTCTCCAGTTAAACGGAACCATTTTGTCTATATAAGGCTTATATGGGGCACTGCCCAACCACAAATCCCAATCCAATTCTTTAGGAACAACACCATTAGTAGCAGGCCACGAAATTCCCTGAGGCCAAACAGGGCGGTCAGTCCAGCAGTATACGGTATGTACCTTACCTATTAAACCAGCCTCGCACCAATCCTTCAATTGCCTTACTCCGTCACCAGAAGCACCCTGATTACCCATTTGTGTAACTACCTGATAGCGTTTTGCCGCTTCAGTTAATACACGTGCTTCATAAATATCATGTGTTAAAGGCTTCTGAACATAAACATGTTTACCAAGCTGCATTGCAGCCAGGGCTATCATAGCATGATTATGATCTGGTGTAGAAACTACAACACCATCAATGTTTTTCGATTCCTTGTCAAGCATCTGGCGATAGTCTTTATAATACTTCGCCTTCGGAAATCTCTTAACAGAACCAGCGGCCCTTCTATCATCAACATCACATAAAAATGCAATATCAGATTTACCACCTTTATAAATATTCGCTATATCACTTTCACCTTTTCCACCAACACCAACGCCGGCAACCTGTAAACGATCGCTCGGCGCTAAAAATCCTTTTCCTCCCAATACATGTCGGGGCACGATCATAAAACCAGCGGCTGCAAGCGCGCTGGTTTTAATAAAGTTTCTTCTAGAATTATCTGCTGATGAGTTTAACTTATCTTCAGTCATGTTTTTTATTATTATATTTTTTTTCTACTCGTCATCCTCAGTTTGCTCGTCATCCTGAAT
>NZ_JBFTNT010000295.1:0-5171 GCF_056397585.1 Pedobacter sp. 05L430
AGCGGCAATACTGATTACGGCGTTATCTTCTGTATAAAGAAAGGGCAGTAGGTTATTTGCCAGTACAAAAAACAATGCGGTAACAGTCATAAACAAAAGTATTACGTGGTAACTTGCAATGGCTGATTGCCTAAGGTCTTTAAAATTGCTTTTCCCAAAGTTATTGCCTGTTTTAATAGTAGCTGCAGAGGCAATTCCACTCGCCATCATATAGGTAATAGAGGCAAGGTTTATAGCTACCTGATGGGCAGCTTGTTCTACAGCCCCTATGGTTCCGATTAGTATAGCTGCTCCGCTAAAAGCACTAATTTCAAAGGAATACTGCAGTGCAACCGGCGCACCAATTTTAACAATTTTAAATGCTCTTACCTTATCAAAAAAGGTGGCCTTAAATTGCTTAATATAAACCTTAAAAACAGCTGACCGTAAAACATATATAGTCATTACTATAGCCATAACCGTACGATCTATCAAAGTACTTAGGCCTACACCTTTTACGCCCATAGGAGCTATGCCAAACATCCCCTTAACAAAAATGACTCCCAAAATAATATTAATCACGTTACCCCAGATAGACACGAACATTGCTTGTTTTGTAAAGCCCAATCCTTCGGCAAACTGTTTGAAAGTTTGAAATATCATTAACGGGATAATAGAGAAACCAAGCAAACCCAGATACGGTTTTGCATAAGCAACAACTTCGGGCGACTGCCCGATATGATCTATTACCATCAAAGTCCCTAAATGAACAAAGGCATATAGCAATAAAGAGATAGAGAAATTTATAATTAAGCTATTAGAAAGCAGCTTACCACATTCATCGTAATTTTTACGGCCATTCTCTTGAGCTATCAGAGGTGTTAATCCATAAGCTATCCCCATACCTAAAACCAGGATCAGCATAAACAGACTATTCACTAATGATACAGCAGCAAGCTGAATTGTTCCAGCAAAATGACCAACGATAACACTGTCTGCCAGGTGTGCAAGGGTATGGCCCAGCTGAGAAACAACAATAGGCATTGCCAATCGTAAATTATCAGAATAATAAGGTTTGTACTTAGTGTATAAGGTATTCAACATTTTAGCAAAAGTCGGTTATTTTGTTGTGATTTATGAAAACATAGCCACCTTTTATACAGTAGTAAAGAATTCTTCCTTATCTGACGTGTGAGGTTTTATAACGCCACTTAGAATTAAGCTTACCAATATCTTTTGAGCTTGCCGATAGGAGCTGCGTGTAAGCTTACTAAACTGCTTAAGCGTTATCCTCCCTTCAAGATTAAGATGCTCAAATAATTTCTTTTCCTGCTCTGTATAAGTAATCAACTGGCCGTTGACTTTACTACTTTTTTTAATCACATCAACGATGATCTTGCTGGCCAAAATGCTTTTATCATTTACCCGATAATAAACCCACCATTTTTTATTTTCATCAAGCGCATAATGAGGTTTAGTATCACTTTCGGCAATTTTCACAACCAATACTAATTTGTCATCAATATATATTTCCTCAAATTCAGGTTCTATTGCAGGTTTACAGAACTGATGGGCAGACTTGGTGATCATATAACGCTCTTCATCTTCAGATTTTACGCCTTTAATACTACCATCATCAGCTACACCAATAAGCAATTGGCCTCCTTTATTATTAGCAAATGCAACCAGACTCTTAGCAATCTTTTCGTTGTTTGTAATCGTCTTTTTGAAATCCAGTGTAGTTCCTTCGCCCTGCAAAATTAGTTTCCTGATATTCATTTGTATATTTTCTTAAGCGAATGGTAATTTAATAAGCTATTCTTGGTTGTTCGCCCTGATGAAGGTTCCTAACGTAAACTTCGTTTAATACTGTGGCGCATATTTCACCTTCAGCATTGGTTATTTCCATTGGATAGGCTTTTATAAATTTCCCAGAAGTGTTTAAAGTCTCAATAGCCTCATTCAACATATCATCTGTAACTTTTATCGTAAAGTATAAATTGCCCCGACCAGGTTTTAAATACTGTATTGAAGCACTTTTTAACCAAACCCTTACCTTAAATCCTTCTCTTTGGAGCAGCTGATCAAACAGCAATGCATAAAATGGATCAGTTGCAGCATATATAGTACCTCCAAATATAGAGCCGTTATAATTCTTATTAAAAATGCTCTTGTTAATTTTTACATCAACTCCTCTAAATCCTTTATGAAATCTTTTAACCCATATGCGCTGGAACAGCATAGGAGGGTACAAGCACAATCCCCATTTAAGGGTTTTCTCTGATACAACCATGATGCTTAAATATCAGAAAGTTTATTGAACTATGAAATTTTATGTGGCAGGATAAAGTAAATTTTTAGTAAATTAGAGTATGTATATATACGATACCCTTACAGCAGCTGTATCTGACCTTGAGAAGCGAGGTTATGAATACGATTTTACGCTTAACTCTGACTTCTTGGAGTGTAAAGCAATTGACATGAAATTGATGCCTGAGGAGTTTGAGATTGATGAATTTTACAGGTTTGAAGGCATGAACGACCCAGACGATAGTGCCGTGATCTACGCCATATCATCTCCGGTAGGTAATTTAAAAGGGGTATTAATTGATGCTTACGGTGCCTACGCAGAAAATGTTTCTCCTGAATTGCTCGATAAATTAAAAATGCATCAATAAAAATCTGCTTTGTTGTTATTCTCGTTTATATGTTAAATAAAACGAAAATCTAAAACAACAAAACTAAATTTTATGAAAAAGCAATTTTTAAGTTTAAGCGCAGGGGTGGCATTACTGGCTCTTGTTTCTGCTTGTAATTCTTCTAAAACTGCCGATACAATGAACGATAGTTCAATGATGGACACGTCTGTTGTTGACACAACTATAGCTACCGAAAATGGGGTTAAAGTTGGTGGCGCCGTGATGGTTCCGTCTAAAAATATTGTAGAAAATGCTTTAGGATCAAGCGATCATACTACATTGGTTGCAGCTGTTAAAGCAGCCGGACTGGTTGAAACGCTAAGCGGAACAGGCCCATTTACGGTGTTTGCACCTACAAACGAAGCATTTGCTAAATTGCCTGCAGGTGCGGTTGATAATTTATTGAAACCGGAAATGAAAAAAGATCTTACCAATGTACTAACTTATCATGTGGTTTCGGGTAGCTATAAATCTTCTGATTTAAAAAATGGAATGGAGCTTACAACGGTTCAGGGTCAGAAAATCAAGCTAACTGAGAAAAACGGTGAATGGTGGGTTAACGATGCCAAAATCACTATTCCAGATGTAATTTCCAGTAACGGTGTAACTTATGTAATAGACGGTGTTTTGATGCCAAAAAAATAAATAATTGTTAATTTTTTAAAGGCTTTTCTGGTAAAACAGGAAGGCCTTTTTTTGTGTTTTTAACTAACCAGTTTTAAATTATTTAAAACTTTTATGGGTTGACCTTGTTGATTGTCCAGTACTTATATAAAAATAATCCTATGAAAAAGTTAATTTTAAGTCTTGCTTTTGCGGGCTCGGTTATAATAGCCACTTCAGCATGCAACTCAACGAAGAATGTATCAGGTACTTCAGATAGTACCTCAACAGACACAACAATGAAACCCGTGGATACTGCTAAAACAGTTCCGGCTGACACTACTAAATTACCTCCAGATRCAACTGTAAAACCTTAGTAATAGAAATCTTAGGTAAATAACGAGCAATAATTCAAACATGTATCGGGGCTAAATTCTTCGATACATGTTTTTTTATCAAAATGTTTTATCATAAATAAAATTTGTTTGTATTTTCAGCAACCAAACAAACTTTGTATGATTAACAGCAAACAGAATAAAAGTGTATTTTTTTTAATCCTGGTGGCCGCCCTAGGCTATTTTGTAGACATATACGACCTTCTTTTATTCCTTATTATCAAAAACAAAAGCTTATCGTCATTAGGAGTTCCGACAGACAAAATTACCGAAACAGGCCTTTATCTGATGAACTGGCAAATGGCGGGGCTACTTATTGGAGGTATATTCTGGGGTATTCTCGGAGATAAAAAAGGAAGGTTGTCTGTACTTTTTGGCTCCATAATCATGTATTCCCTTGCTAATATTGCGAACGGATTTGCGACAAGCATTCCGGTATATGCGGCGTTAAGATTTATTGCAGGAATAGGCTTAGCAGGAGAACTCGGTGCTGGTATTACGCTTGTAAGCGAAAGCATGAGTAAGGAAAAGAGGGGATATGGAACCATGTTGGTGGCGGGAATTGGCCTTATGGGTGCAGTAGCAGCATATATAGTTGGGGATCTTTTTGAATGGAGAACTGCATTTTTTGTGGGCGGAGGCCTGGGTATTGTGTTATTGCTTTTAAGATTTGGTGTTTTTGAATCTGGATTATTCGAAAAAATGTCTAAAAAAGAAGTTACCAAAGGAAACTTCTTCATGCTATTTTATCCCTGGAAGCRCTTCTCTAAATATTTAAGCTGTATCATTATCGCTGTGCCGCTATGGTTTGTAGTAGGGATTCTGGTTGGCATAGCCCCTGAATTTGGAAAAGCATTAAAGGCCGTGGATGTTCTAGACAACGGAAAGGGTGTAATGTTTACCTATATAGGAATTTCACTAGGTGATTTCTTAAGCGGTGCTTTAAGTCAGCTTTTCAAAACACGTAAAAAGATCGTTTTTATCTTTATTACCCTAACATTTTGCACCATGCTGGTATATCTGTTAAACACAGGATGGACAGCAACTGGTTTTTATATATTGTGCGTATTTTTCGGTTTGTTCACAGGATATTGGGTTGTATTCGTAACTATTGCAGCAGAACAATTTGGAACCAACCTGCGTGCCACAGTAACTACAAGTGTTCCAAATATGGTAAGAGGATCGCTAATCCTGGTTACGCTTTTATTTCAGTTTTTAGTGGTAAGAATGGGAATTATCAACGCAGCACTTTGTCTGGCAGTATTAACAGTAGGACTTGCATACATCGGTTTGTATAATTTGGATGAGACTTATAGTCGCGATTTGAACTTTGAAGAGGAGTAGTGTCAAAAAAATGTACTATCTGAAAATTAAAGGAATGATGCCTTTTTATTAAGGTTAACTTTGCGTGTATAGTTTTAAAGAAATGGTGTTTAAAGATAGAGTAGTAGCGGCTTATCAGCAAATTCAGGATCAGATTTGCAAAAGCCTGGAG
>NZ_JBFTNT010000296.1:0-5162 GCF_056397585.1 Pedobacter sp. 05L430
CCGCATCACTATGCAAAATAGCACCTTGTTTAGTTTTATATAATTTCATAATGTATTTATTCGTTTTAATTTGAAATTGTCTGTTTATAAGGATATCCCTCTTTTCCAGGGAATAAAGTCGTTATGTCCCAATGCTTCAGCCTTGGCTTTAATCGACCCGCTGGCTATTTCTATGATGTAATCGAGAATACGTTCTCCTACCTGTTTAATTGTTTCTTCGCCAGTTATTATTGTACCTGCATCAATATCAATGATGTCATTCATCTTTTTATATAGCGTTGTATTAGTTGAGATTTTTACTACAGGTGCAATAGGATTGCCCGTTGGGGTACCCAATCCGGTTGTGAAAAATACAAGTGTAGCTCCTGCTCCAACCTCTGCCGTTGTTGATTCTATATCGCTACCAGGTGTACATAGCAATGTCAATCCTGGTTTGGAAACTTGTTCTGGATAATCTAGAACATCAATAACTGGCGACGTACCTGCTTTCTTTGCTGCACCGGCAGATTTAATGGCGTCAGTAATTAAACCATCACGTATATTGCCTGCCGACGGATTAGAATCAAAACCTGAACCTACAGCTTTAGCTCTTTCATGATAAGCTGTCATTAAGGTCATGAACTTCTGGGCGACAGTCTCATCTAAGCAACGATCGCTAAGTTCCTGCTCCACACCACAAAGCTCTGGAAATTCCGAAAGTATTACCGATGATCCCAAAGCAACCAATAGATCTGAAGTATATCCCAAAGCCGGGTTAGCTGAAATTCCAGAAAAACCATCCGACCCCCCGCACTCCAGTCCAATACAAAGTTTGCTTAAAGGGGCGGGTTGGCGCTTAAGTTCATTGGCTTGCATCAAGCCTGCAAAGGTTTGTTTTATAGCCAATTTCATTAATTCAGATTCAGTTCCTACCTGTTGCTGCTCAAAGCAATATAAAGGTTTCGAGAACTGAGGATCTCGTTTTGCAATTTGCTCTTTTAAAAGCGGTATTTGTGCATTCTGACAACCAAGACTTAGCACAGTAGCTCCTGCAACATTGGGGTGCGTTATATATCCTGCAAGTAAGCCACAAAGATTTATGGCATCGTCTTTTGTACCACCACATCCTAATGAGTGTGTTAAGAACTTAACCCCATCAACATTCGGAAACACCCTGTTTTCTGCCACTACATCACTATCTAAACTACCTATGTCTATGCTCAATATATCCTCAACAGCTATACCGGCTCTGTGCATCTTAACCAATTGCTGTACCTGATTGTAATAGGATGAATCATTGTCATGATACCCCAATCCTTTCATAAAGGCATCCTGAATAACCTGTACATTCTTGTTTTCACAAAATACCAAAGGGATGATCAGCCAGTAATTGGCCACGCCAACTGTGCCATTATCTCTATGATATCCCATAAAAGTCTTATCGCTCCATGAGGATATTTCTGGCACTTCCCAGCTGGTTTTTCTTTCCTTAAGTTTATAGTTATTAGCCGCATGACTAACATTGCCTGTAGTAATTACTTCGCCTTTTTTAATTGCTGTAGTTGCCTTGCCTACAAGCACCCCGTACATCACAATATCATCTCCAGGCAGTAGGTCAATAGTCGCAAATTTATGCTTTGCCTTAACATCTGTAACCAAACCATAAGTTCCCTCATCACTATTTATGGCATCACCTGCTTTTAAATCCGATAATGCTACCTCTATATTATCTGTGCGATTTATTTTAAGTGTTTTTGACTTCATTAATCAAGTATTTATTTTTCTAGTATTCGTTTCATAGTCTGATCTATCCATTCTTCTTTCTTAGGGAAATCAGCATAAGTTTTTATTTCAGATAGCATGGGATCGTCCTGCTTAATACCAGCCGACTGCAAAATGGCATAGTCCTGAAGAGATTCTGCAAATATTTCCCATCTTATTGAATCGTATGGCCCATCTGGTCCCGGATAAACTACAAAGGGATCTCCAGCTGCAATTCCAGGATAAGCACTTCCTGATGCATTGGTAAAGGGATCAATAGGTTCTTCCTTTTCCACTACATTCCAATAGTTGTATCCCCAGTGTAAAAAGCCCTGAGCATTCAAATGATAAAATAAAAAACCCGACATTCTGATTTTAGCAAGTGGGGTGTCGTAGAACCGATTAAGCCACTGATCTCTGGGTCCTGTGCAGTAATACACCCAATGAGGAATATTCTCTTTAAGGTAATCGCCGGCCGAGCTAATGATTGGAATCGGTATATCAGTTAATTTCTCTCTTCCGTACCTCACATCACTTAATGCATCCATTACCTTCATCCAGGGAGCCAGTTCCTGTAGTATTTTTCTAGCCCTCTTGTAGTTTTGTATATGCTCAGATCCAGGCTCATCCGATAAATGAAAATAGGAATCGTCTAATACGTTTTCCTTCTTAAGGAAGCGATGAAACGCTGGCAGATATTGTTTTAGAAAATTTAGGTAAACCGGAGAAGTTGCAGAAAGATTCTCATCCCAAAGCAGTTCATATTTATCACCTTTTTGCGTATAAACATGCATTGCATTTTCAACACCCCAGTAAAGAAAAAGATGACCCCATTCAAATTTTTTGTAGCCCAATTCCTTAGTCATATCAACGAACCGCTTTATACGAGACCAATCAAAACTATATTTACCAGGACTGGTTTCATTGATGATCAGCATCTGACAAGGCTTTTTAAATACAGTTTTAAGCTCAAACAAATTTTGAATAAAGGCTACATCATTTCCATGATCAATTAAATTCTTCATCTGTGCCTTAGTGAGCTGCCACCATTTTTCATCATACATTTCAGTCTTATACTGAGCCCAGGTAGCTTCGCCTCTCCACCAATGGGTTACATGAAAATTTTTACGAGGCTGAACAATAAGCTTGCTAATATTTAAATCAACCAAAAGCGTTTTCTCCATGTTAACTTTTCCCTCATTCCAGCTTACTTTTACTTTGCATTGGTGAATACCCGGTTCTATATTTTCTGGAATCCTTAATGTAACCCAAAAAGAGCGGCTTGCATATGGATTAGCATCTACACGGGTAAGCGGGTAAAGTGGATCTGGTAACATTCCCGGTAAGAAACCAATGCCATCAAGCTCTTCCTCACGTACATCGGTATTAAAGTTTTGAAAAGGAACCAGGCCTACATAACGAACTTCATGCTTAACTGCTCCGGTTTCAACATCACAGGCAATCTCTACCCTGTCTTTCATATTGCTATGAAATCCGACCTGAAAGGATACCCTACTGTTTCTAGCTACAATTAAGGTGAGATGATCAGTGGCCTTACCTGGTGATTGAGGAAAAATCCGTTTCAACGAGCTTTCCAGCCAAACGTCMATGTTTTTATCTTTACTTATTGCATCCTTATAGAAAAGCATGCTTAGTATAATAAATACAAATGCTATTTTTTCAAGTCTTTTCATTTTTTTTAATCCTTTCTAACAGCAACCCTCTGGGCCACAATAACCGTCTGACAACACTGGATTTAACCCTTTTTCCAGCTCTTCATCGCTGGCATACCGAACCTTGTCAACAACAACCCAGATATGAAACTCATCATCTAAATCCTGATATCCTGTTTCCTTTGACAAAAAAATCTGTTTTTCTTCTCCTTCATTTAAACCTTTGAGTTCTGCTTCCAGGGAAGGGAAAATGGTTCCATGACCATGTAAATAGTTGATTGGCAACCCATCCAGAATATCTTCAAGCACCTCCCCTCTACTATTTTCCATCTTATATCTAATAGATACCACAGTTTTATCCTCAATTTTCATAAGCGCTAATTCTTGATTTTTCAACTTCAGTATGCGTCTGTGGAACAAAGGTTTCAGCTAATAAAAATTTGCCGACTAAAACAGCCATGATAGCACCAAAAATCGTTGCACTCAAATACACCCATAAATGTTCCGTATGACCAGAAATAACTGCCGGGGCTAATGATCTCGCCGGGTTCATTGATGCTCCGCAAATTGGCCCCGCAAACATCGCTTCCAAACCAACTACACCTCCAATTACTATCCCGGCAAGGCTCCCCTCTTTTTTACTTTTTCTTCCTACGCCAATGATTACAAGCATTAAAAAAAATGTTAGGAAAAACTCAAGTATGAAAGATTGAAAAGCGGAACCTGCAGGTAATGTTGATCCTAGTGTATCATTAGCTGGAAACAGGGCCTGCAACGTGCAACTTGCTGCGATCGCTCCTGCCAGCTGACTCAAAACAAAAGGTACCAAATCTTTTAGCGGATGCTTTCCTGATATGGTAAGGGCAATGCTCACCGCCGGATTCATGTGCGCACCCGAAATATTTCCAAAAGCGTAAATCATACTCATCACAACCAAACCAAAGGTGATTGCTATACCCATATGCGTTACCACTCCACCCGATTCCTGGTTAATGATAATCGCCCCTGTACCACAGAAAACCATTATAAATGTGCTTATAAATTCAGCAGTATATTTTCTTACTTGATTCTGCATTTTATTCTTTTGATAGATCTAATCAATAATCCTATGTGTTGGTTTTGGGTAGCCCGGTTTAAATGAGGAAATACCTTTCGTAATAAATTTATGCCCTGAGCTTGCTTCAATTTTGCCGATCATATCGAACACCAAAGCTTCAAGATGTTCCGGTCCAGTTTGCACTCTTGCATTGATCAGTATATCTACCTTTGAAGAAGACGATTTTGTAACCTCAGTTATTGCGTTTTGACTTCCCGCTGTAAAGCTTATCTTCTTTTGTTGCACTCCATCGTCAACGAAGAATTTTAAATGGCCTATTGGCAATTTCTGTTCGGTTATTTCCCAATGAATTTCCTTTGCAAGTGCAACTCCTGCCTCAAACACATTACTTTCATCAGCAAACAATTCCAATTCAATATCAAGCCAGGCAAGTTCTGCTTCTCCTGCACCATAAATATCATAGTCAATTTCCAAAGAGTTTCTGGTGGCTGCTTTAAAATTTTCCAGTGTAATTAACCACTGGTCTATGCTTTCTATATCAAGCGAATTTTGAAACAAAATTGTTTTTTCAGGAAACTTACTATTTACCAAACGTTCCATCTTGTTTAACTCATCGTTAGTCAGAGAATCAATCTTATTGACAATAAGGATATCTGCCTCTTCAATTTGTTTCTTATAAATATAAGTCACAC
>NZ_JBFTNT010000297.1:0-6192 GCF_056397585.1 Pedobacter sp. 05L430
GCCTATATCGGTGGTGTCCACCTCTTCCCATTCCGAACAGAGAAGTTAAGCCCACCAGAGCCGATGGTACTGCGGTAACACGTGGGAGAGTAGGTCGGTGCCAAATCTTAAGCAAAACCCTGCAGCTAAACGCTGCAGGGTTTTTGTGTTTATATACATTTCTGAAAGAAAAACCTTCTTGATGAATGCTATGTTATTCTTATATTCATAAATACCTTACATAATAATCAACCAGATAAGGGGATAGGGGCCTTAGATTATTTCTTAATAAAGTATTGGTGCAACCATCTTTATGCAATAATTTTGGTATATTTGATACAAATTTAAAATAATATAAACGAATGAATTTATTCGCGGAAAAGAGAAGGGAAGTAATGTTACATATAGAAGGCTATATGCTTGATATGATGGAAACATACCTGAAACCGATTGATACAAATTGGCAGCCATCTGATTTTTTGCCCGATTCTACTAGTGAAACTTTCTACCAGGATATAAAATTATTACGTGAGAATGCTAAGGATCTTTCTTATGATCTTGTAGCTGTTTTAATAGGTGATACAATTACGGAAGAAGCATTACCGACATACGAGTCRTGGCTTTGTATGGTGGACGGGATTACTAGAAATGAACAAGGTGGATGGATGAAATGGGTACGTCACTGGACTGCGGAGGAAAACAGGCATGGTGACCTATTAAATAAATATCTTTACTTGTCAGGTCGCGTTGATATGCGCCAGATGGAAATATCAACTCAATACTTAATTGCAGATGGGTTTGATATAGGAACCGGCCATGATCCATATAGAAATTTTATATATACTAGTTTTCAGGAGTTAGCTACAAATATTTCTCACAGGAGAGTAGCTTCTTTAGCTAAAAAGGATGGTGACACATTACTTTCTAAAATGTGTGGAGTAATTGCATCTGATGAAGCACGTCATGCAAAGGCATATAAAGATTTTATGTCGAAAATATTTGAAGTTGATCCAAATGAGGCTATGGTCGCTTTTGAAGATATGATGAGAAAGAAAATCGTAATGCCTGCTCACTTTTTACGCGAAATGGGTATGAAAATTGGACAAACATTCGGACATTTTACTGATGCTGCTCAACGTTTAGGAGTGTATACTGCGATTGATTATGTGGAAATCATGCAACAGTTAATTGAAGAGTGGAAGTTAGAAAGTATGCGTGATTTAAATGAAGCCGGAGAAAAAGCACGTGATT
Organism: Pedobacter sp. 05L430; assembly: GCF_056397585.1. Lineage (NCBI taxonomy): Bacteria > Pseudomonadati > Bacteroidota > Sphingobacteriia > Sphingobacteriales > Sphingobacteriaceae > Pedobacter > Pedobacter sp. 05L430. The sequence continues at coordinate 1,231 of NZ_JBFTNT010000297.1, forward strand.
ATATCATGGCTTTACCAAACAGGCTGTTGCGCGTTGCGTTCATTAAATATATTCTCTCCGGCAATAGCAGTTTTTTGAAGTTTTTTTAGTGCTGCTGCCGACAAGTCTGAATTTCTATCTTGAAAGGTCTTAAGTGCTGTAATTTGATATTGTTTTTCTTCTTCTGTTGCTCTAATTACCTCTCCGGGTATTATTGTAGGTGAGCCATTTTTATTTAGAAAGGTATTTACCCCTACAATAGGATATTCACCAGTATGTTTCAACGTCTCGTAGTATAAGCTTTCTTCCTGTATTTTACCACGCTGATACATGGTTTCCATTGCTCCTAATACCCCTCCTCTGTCATTAATACGTTTAAACTCTAACAATACTGCCTCCTCAACCAGATCAGTTAAATCTTCAATGATAAAGGCTCCTTGCAGTGGGTTTTCATTTTTAGCTAAGCCTAGTTCTCTGTTAATGATCAACTGAATAGCCATCGCCCTGCGCACAGATTCTTCGGTTGGAGTCGTTATAGCCTCGTCATAAGCATTTGTGTGAAGAGAATTACAGTTATCATAGATTGCATATAAAGCCTGTAAGGTTGTGCGTATATCATTAAAATCAATTTCCTGAGCATGCAATGAACGGCCTGAGGTCTGGATATGATATTTCAGTTTTTGGGACCTATCATTTCCTTTGTATTTGTTTTTAATTGCTTTAGCCCATATACGCCTTGCTACACGGCCAATCACCGAATATTCAGGATCGATGCCGTTAGAGAAGAAGAAAGATAGATTAGGCGCAAAATCATCAATGTTCATTCCTCTGCTCAGATAATATTCAACAAAAGTAAAACCATTACTCAATGTAAAGGCAAGTTGAGATATTGGATTTGCACCTGCTTCAGCAATATGATATCCGGAGATTGATACTGAATAGAAGTTGCGTACTTTTTCGGTAATAAAATAGTTTTGAATGTCACCCATCATCCTTAGGGCAAATTCAGTAGAGAAAATACAGGTGTTTTGTGCCTGATCTTCCTTAAGAATATCTGCCTGGACAGTGCCGCGCACGGTACTTATGGCATGTGCTTTAATTTTAACGTATACATCTGCTGGTAATACCTTATCGCCGGTTACGCCAAGAAGCATTAATCCCAGACCATCGTTCCCCTCAGGTAAAGAGCCATTATATGTTGGTCTTTGCTGTCCCTTTTCCTTATATATCGAAAGAATTTTGTTCTCTACTTCTTTTTGTAGTCCATTTTCAATTATGTATTTCTCGCATTGCTGATCTATTGCTGCATTCATGAAAAATCCTAATAACATAGGTGCGGGCCCATTTATTGTCATGGACACTGAGGTTGATGAAGCACAAAGATCAAAACCGGAGTATAATTTTTTAGCATCATCGAGAGTTGCTATACTTACACCAGAGTTGCCTATTTTGCCATAAATGTCGGGGCGTACATGTGGATCTTCTCCGTAAAGAGTTACAGAATCAAAGGCCGTGGATAAGCGGTGTGCAGGCTGACCTAAGGATACATAATGAAATCTTTTATTGGTTCTTTCTGGTCCACCTTCTCCTGCAAACATGCGGGTTGGGTCTTCTCCTTCGCGTTTTAAGGGAAAAACACCGGCGGCATACGGGAATTCACCAGGGACATTCTCTGTCAATAACCACTGAAGAATGTCGCCCCAATCCTTATATCGAGGGAGCGATACCTTTGGGATTTGCAATTTAGAGAGTGATTCGTAAAAGAGTGGTTGTTTGATCTCTTTATCTCTTACCTTATATACAAAGAACTTTTGCTGGTATTTGGTTTTAGTCTCGGGCCATTGGCGCAGTAATTTCCTACATTCTCCATCCAGTTGTTCCTCTTGATGTTGATAAATCTCTTTTAAGGTGTTTGTTAGGTTTTCCTCAGTTGAAAGATCAATAACACCTTGTAATTGATACATTTTTCTAGCAATTGCAGCTTGTTTATCTACCCATTCATTGTATGTCTGGCTAGATTCAGCGATCTCTGCGAGATATCGTATTCTGTCTGGGGGAATTATATAAATCTTTTCGGATTCTCCTCCTATAAGCTCCATTTGGGCTTTAAAATCGATTCCTGTCTTTTCCTTTATCTTTTGCATTAAGGCAGTAAAGAGATTGTTCATGCCCGGATCGTTAAATTGAGAAGCCATTGTACCATAAACAGGAAGACTGTCGTCATCTGCAGTGAACAGATTGTGATTGCGTTTAAATTGTTTTCGGACATCACGTAAAGCATCCAGGGCACCACGCTTATCGAACTTATTGATGGCAACAAGGTCAGCAAAATCGAGCATATCAATCTTTTCCAACTGGGTAGCTGCACCGAACTCGGGAGTCATTACATATAAAGAGATGTCGCAATGCTCCGTTATTTCAGTATCTGATTGCCCAATACCGGAAGTCTCAACTATAATTAGATCATAACCTGCAGCTTTGCAGATATCAATGCTCTCCTGAACGTTTTTTGAAAGTGCTAAATTGGCTTGCCTTGTAGCCAATGAGCGCATATATATTCGGGAATTATTTATTGCATTCATCCTGATCCTATCTCCAAGTAWGGCGCCTCCAGTTTTGCGCTTTGATGGATCAACTGAGATAATTGCAAGTGTTTTATCTTTTACCTCTGTTAGGAATCTTCTTACCAACTCGTCAACTAAGGATGACTTACCAGATCCACCAGTTCCTGTAATACCAAGTACCGGAGCATTGTTGTTGATAGTCAGTTTTTTTAACTCGTTTACGAAAGATTGAGCAGCATCTGGATCATTTTCTGCAACTGTGATTGCTGCAGCAATACTTTTGATATCTTTTTTTGGGATGTTTTTTAATTCCCCATTTAAAGATTTTGTAGTGATGAAATCAGTTTGTTCAAGCATATTATTAATCATGCCTTGCAACCCCATTTTACGGCCATCATCAGGGGAATAGATTCTTGTAATACCGTAAGCCTGTAATTCCGCAATTTCCGAAGGCAGGATCACACCACCACCACCACCAAATATTTTGATATGGGGTGCCCCACGTTCCTGAAGCAAATCATACATATATTTAAAATATTCGATATGACCACCTTGATAGGAAGTCATCGCAATCCCTTGAACATCTTCCTGTATAGCGCAGTTTACAACTTCTTCAACCGAGCGATTATGGCCTAAATGTATTACTTCTGCCCCCGAGGATTGAAGAATCCTTCTCATGATATTGATTGTAGCATCATGTCCGTCAAATAATGCCGCGGCAGTTACAAAACGGATTTTATGTTTGGGCTTATAGATTTCAATTTGTTCCATAGCTGGTTTAATAATTGGTAATCAAAGGTAACAAAAAGGCCACTCAAAAATATTCTTGAGTGGCCTTCTTGTACCTATAAAGATTTTATTGATGTGTTAGTTCTGTTATAGGTTCGCCTATACAGCCACTAGGCATCTGAATATGGAGCATTGCAGCCAGGGTAGCTGCAATATCTGTCATGTAATGAGTTTTATTTGTTTTTCCTGGTTTTACATTCCATCCCATAAATACACACGGAATGTGCGAGTCATATGGGAACCATGCACCATGAGTTGTTCCTGTTTTTCCGCCTTCGAAATAGTTTGATTTCAATATATAATAAACATCGCCACTTCTACGTGCATTATATCCATTAGTAATGGCTTTCTTTATTGGTTCAGGTAGGGTAGAACTAGCTAATTTAGTGAGATCTACTGCATCCATAACTCCATCTTGCTCCTTTATTGTTGCAATTGTTAATGCTTTTATTGCATCAAAGTCGGCATTGGCGTCCTTAATTGCCTGATGGTTGAAGTAAAACTGGCTGTTAGTAGAAGTGATGATTGCCTTTTTTACTTTAAATTTTTCTTCAATTGTAGTATTTAAACTCTTTATAACCGGAGAGTCATTGAATAGCCCCCCAGGTAGTTTATTCTCAGTCATAAAACCTGGAACATGCGCTGCCCCATGATCAGCAGATAAAAACACTAGATAATTTCCTTTGCCAATTTTAGTATCCAGATAATTAAAGAACTGTTCCAAATCTTTATCTAACCTTAGGTACGTGTCCTCTGCTTCTATTGAATTTGGCCCATATTGATGTCCAACATAGTCTGTTGCAGAACAGCTGACAGCAAGGAAATCAGTGGAACTTCCCTCACCAAGGTGCTCTGAATTTATAGCAAGTTTGGCCAACTCTAAAGTCATTGTATTTCCATAAGGAGAACTTTTTATCATTTCATAATTCTTTCCTGCATACAATTTGAAAGGATGAGGGAAGGTAGGGGTTTGTTCTCCTCTAGATTTTCCTTCATACTCTTTGTTGTCGCTAGTGCTTTGATCATAAGTTTCAATTGGATATAATGTATTCCAGTTCTTCTCAAAATACTTGTCTGCCATTTTCAACTTGTTATAATCTACTACCCATGATGGTAATTGAGTCATGTAGTGTGTACTGGTAATCCAATCGCCAGTTCCCCCATCAAACCAATAGGCCGCATTTGCAGAATGACCTGCTGGTAAAATTGATCCTCTGTCTTTTAGTGATATGCCAATTACTTTACTTTTAAAGTTTGTAGCTAAACGAAGTTCATCAGTAATGGTTGTGGTAAGTAAGTTTTTAGGAGACATTAAGCCAGCTCTGGTATCACTACCTACCGTTTTAACTGTGGTATCTTCGGCACAATAAACTCCTCGTTTTAATTGTGGATCGTACCAATCGTTTCCAATGATCCCGTTAATAGCTGGAACTGATCCGGTATAGATACTCGAGTGTCCGCATGCTGTATAGGTAGGAGTGTATGGAATAAAAGTATTCTCAGCAGAGAACCCTTCATTTACCATTCGCTTAAATCCACCATTTGAATATCTGCTATAGTAACGATACAGATAGTCCCATCTCATTTGATCAACAACTAAGCCTACAACTAATTTTGGTCTGTTTAATGT
>NZ_JBFTNT010000298.1:0-5071 GCF_056397585.1 Pedobacter sp. 05L430
ATTCAATAAAGTTGGCATCACCCAGGAGTGGCTGGGAACATCAGTCATTTTAGCGCTTATTGGTAAGGGTTGCCCGTACTTACGGGCAACCCTGGATGAATAAACCAATCCACGAACCAAATCTTCGTAATCAAGAGATTCAGTATGGGTAGTAAATGCTAAACCATGAGCCACAATTGACCCTTCTCTAACGGCCTTTTCTATCCTTTTTTTACGCTCCGAATCCTGTTGAGGCCCCAATATTTGTGCATAAAGAGGCCATCCTGGTACAGTCCATGCGAAATGCTGATTCTTAGGTAAGGTTGCATTCTTCTCAATTACACTTAATGCCTTATCCATCATCTCTCCCCGATACCTTGCAAAAACATTTTCAGGTAAATCAGTAAAGCCAAGATCAAAGTGAGTCTTAAATACTACCCATACATCAGTCACTTTTGGGGTAAATGCATTACTTGTTTTTTGCTTTTGGGCAACTGCCACTGCAGCAGTTAACAAAATAATAAGCGATAAAGTCTTCGTTTTTGCTATCATAAAAAAGATGGATTATTTTGCATTCCTGTTTCTATAGGCATTTGGAGAAGTTCCCATTAATTGGGTAAATAGTCTTGAAAAATAATAGGGATCGTTATAACCAAGCTGGGCTGCAACTTCCTTTACCAAGCCATTGGTTCGATAAAACAACTGACAGGCCTTTTGTATTTTTAACTGATTAAAATAATTTATAGGTGAATAACCTGTGATATTCTTAAAAATGGTTGAAAGTTGGGAGTCTGAACATCCCGCAGCAGTTGATACATCCGGAAGGAGAATTGCCCGATGAAGATTAGATTTCATATACGCCATTGCCTTTTGAATAATAGCATCATGAGAATTTGCTATATTCTTTTTGATAATTGAACCTCTTTGAAAAAGAAACAGCGTTAGACAATTAATCAATTTCATATTTACATAAGCAAGATACTCTTTATTATACCCTTGTTCCAACACACTAAATATCTCTTCGAACAACAGTATCGCATCATTTTTATAAGGGAAGTGCTTGGGGTTAAAGCAATCCCTGGTAAAAGACATGTCGTTTATGCTAGCCAGCATGTTACCWCCAAATTCCATCCAGTATATTGTCCATGGATCATCGTCAGATGCGCCATATTCATGCTCAATATTTTGAGGAAGAATAAAAAAACTATTTCCAGTTACCTTTTGAATTCCACTTGCATTTCTAATCCAACCTGTTCCTGCAACACAATAAATTAAAATATTGTGTGCATTTCCGTTCTTTCGATGGGTATAATGTTTTGACGCAACGGGATAATATCCTAAATCCTTAATGAATAATCCATTCAGCAATGCATTATTTAGCCGTTGCTTGTCTAATATCTGTTGGGGAATTGCAATGATCTTCCTTCCCTTACCCTTCCAATAATTTACTGGGATATCATTTTCCATATCTAGTTATGATGCTTACTAAATTTTTACAACATTAGATTTTTTCACCTTTACCAATACTATTCACTACTAAATCAATCTTAATCTTCTCGCTTCCTTCATGCAATGCTGCAACAGCAATATCGGATTGGCCATTTGGCAGCATCAGGTTTCGTTCATTCAATATTTCTTCACGTTTCTTTCTAAACCGGTCAGCAACGTATAACGAATTTCCTTTAAATATGATGAACTCCCCATCAGAGAACTTCCTGTCAATTAAAAATTGCTTTCCATTTTGCAAGGTAATTTTGACTCCATTTGCTTGTTCGCCTTTTGGTGTATGTATGCGAATTGCAAATTCAAGTGGCTGGCTCTCAAATTCATTTTTTAACTGGTACAACTTTCCTTCTGAGGTATAAGGTTCATTTCTGAAACGGTTTTCACGTACGGGGTATAAGATAAATGCTTTTTTTCCGGTCTGTTCCAGATGAAACTTGTAATTAAGATCTTTCAATTTCTCCTTTAATGTCTTTGAAAAATCTATTTCGCTTCTCAGATTTTCCCAGGTGCGGTAAGCTTTAAAAATCGCATTCTTTTCACTACAATTCTCTACAGCCCTTTCACTTAAACCTAGCATATAGGTAGCATCCCATCCAATTGATTTCGCCTGTAGGTTTTCAGCATCGTACATGGTCCATTCACTGTCCAGGTTAATAATACCAAATGTTGCCGGCAGGTAACTGCTCTCAAAAACGTAACGCATGTCTTTACCTTCTATACCCCACTTATTGTTTACCGGACTAAACATATGATCGCCACCCCCTACGTTGCATACACTCATATAATGCCAGCTCCCTTCGCCAACAGCACTACCCATTACACGCAAATATTTACCTCCGTTCCTCTTGTAACTTTCGAAAAGCTTACCAAAGAAACGCTTAAACGAATACTGCCCATGCCCTTGATAAATACAGCTTTCAAGCCCGTCAAAATCAATATAATCCATACCACCATCAACCAACCATTTTCCATAAAAATCTGCATAAACCTCCTGCAAATTCATGTCTGGTGCAAAACCATGATAGCAATTAGGCTGCAGCTTAACAATGGTTGTTCCAAGGCCAAAAGATCCTCTGGTTGTTCCATGAAATCCTCTTTTAACATTTAAAAAGGTATAGGGCTTGGTTTCTGTTATGCCGTTATACTCGATAAGCTCTTTACCTATCTTAAGTACATTGGTATGATTTCCTTCCCATCCTCCAAATTCATTGAAATAGGCCCGGTCTGCTACTGTAATAACTGTATCCTGAGGAGAAAGCTGTTTGGTGATCACCGTGCGCTGCATGATGGAAAGGCTATCATTAGGAACTGGTGCAACATCACTGTTATTATCCGGTTGTAAGAATTCACAAAGGGTATGTAAACCCCAGCGTATACCTTTTTCTTTCATTAATGCGCCATATTCAGGTATGGTCATTGCAGGAGCAGATTTAAAATTAACTTTTTTTCCGCCCCATCTGTTTTGCCTGTTCGGATAATATTCGCCCATGCCTTCATCCTGAACAGATTTAAGTCCTAAACGCTGAGCATAATTTACAAGGCTGTCATGAACACCACTCCATGCAATATCAGGACGATAAGCTTTGGGGTCTTTAATCCATTTGCCATCTATTTCCGGGTGAGGAAGCCCTTCGGCTAAAACTATTTTCTCTATCGTTTTAAGGCCAAGAGAATCCGGACAAGCATACAATGCCATTGCAGAACCGATAAATCCGGCATCTGTAGGCAATACGAGTTGGTAACGGGCAGAGTTTGCTTTTCCATCCATGTTGTCGGGCAATACAGGAAAACGTATCATTTGCTCTTTTTTCCTGTCTCGAGAGTGCATGGAAATCGAAGATCCAAATGTTGGTTCTAGAACAGCACCATTTCCATAGTTCATCCTATAGTATTCTTCCGGATGCGAGTAAAAGGCCACATCACTAATACCATCGCCACCAATTGTAAAAGTTTGCCCTTCTTTTAGGTTAGGAGGAAGTGGGAATTTTACAGGGTCAGGAGAGTGTATAAAATAATACATGAAAGACATATCACCGTCCGTTGGTGGGCCTCCTGTAGTATTGTCATTCAGTCCCAGCATACCTATCGCGAAATCATCATCCCGCACCACTCCAAGCACATCTCCAATGGTTTTTGAAATATTCGTTTTATAAGGGCCCCATATGATATTATCAACCTGTTCTTTCTTGGTTAGCGAAAGTAGTTGAAACCTAAAATATTCATTTTTCTGTTCTGCTTTTATTGTTGCCACTGCACCATTGCTAAAGCTAAGCAAGATTTGATTGCGCTTCGGGCTATAAAAGGATTTTATCGGATGAATATAACCCTTGTGATTAGAAAGGCTCATCAATGCTGAAGAAAACCCCTTTGGATTATATTCTTTTTTCGTATTGACGTCTTTAATGGATGTAATAAAACCTTTACCATCTATACTGATAGATGAATATCGGGTTTTTAAATTGATGGTCTGCGCATGTGATAGGTTACTGTAGCTGAACACCATTATCCAGGCAATAATTACCCTGAACATGACAATGTTAAAATTATTCATAGTGTTTGTGTGTTGTCTTGTGCGAATTTTCGCTTTGTTTCATTTGTTTGTATGTACAAACTGTTCGCTTGTTTATTCTCAAAAAAAATTTATGACAATACTGCCGATCAGTCTGTTCAATGCTAAAATTAAATATTTTAAGAGCTATAAAAATGGTCTTATATTGATCAATATCGATGCTTTTTTTGCTCATCAACTCAATGTACTTACATGACGATTCAAGCTATTAGGTAGAAAAATCCGGCTGGGGCATCCCCAACCGGATTGCTGCGCTTCATTATTATTGTTTATAAATCCACTATTTTAATGTGATTGTTTCCTCTACTTTACGTGGAGCAGCAGTATTATAAGAGTAGAATAAATGAAAAGATTTAGTTGCAGGATCGTAATAACTTGGCCCCCAATGCTGGTCAATATTAGGTGTAGCTCCAGCAGGAGTAATGGTCACTGATAAATCTCCATTAACTTTCAACTGCATGAGATAACCTGAGGAGCCCAGGTCACCTAAATTACATTGAACAATTTCATCCGTTATCCGGGCAAGGACTTTCGCTTCGTCAATATTGCGATCTCCATTGTCCGGATGATGAAACACACCTGTGGCCTGGTAATTCCCTGCGTATGCATTAAATGTTTGAATAACCGAAGGACTGTAAAATGTATCAATGCCTTTATCAGGTACGAATGCAGATTTCAATTCTATTTGCTTTCCTTTATTGTCAGCAATAGTATAAGTATCAACCGTTGATGGTACACGAACAGTTGCAGTTTTCCCTAAGGCATTGGTATAGGTTACTTCAGTTGACACATTAAAAGTTTCAGCACCGGAAAAACTCAATTCTAATCCTGCCAGGGTATTCCCAATAATCACTCCCCTATTCAAAAGCTCAGATTCGTAGGTAGTACCATAAACCTTACCACTCTTTATCACCTCTAAAGAGGAATTCCCTAATTTATCGAAGGAAACAATTTCGAAATTATATGACTGCTCTTTTAATCCGGGGATAATGGTTTTAAGAATACCCAATTCAGCTG
>NZ_JBFTNT010000299.1:0-5047 GCF_056397585.1 Pedobacter sp. 05L430
GTGTCCACCCGTTTACCACACCCGGAATTTGAAGCTTGGCATCCAATTCTGTCACAATATCTTTTTTAGTGACGCCCTTTCTCCATTCGCTTTTCGGTTTCAAAGTAATGATTGTTTCGATCATACTAATCGGCGAATTATCTGTAGCGGTATTTGCCCTTCCTGCTTTTCCAAGAACCTTATCTACCTCCGGTACCGATTTAATAATCTTATCCTGCACCTGTAATATCCGCTTTGCTTCTGCATTTGAAACATCAGGCAGGGTTACCGGCATAAACAAAATACTTTGTTCATCTAATGGCGGTATAAACTCTGTGCCTAAATTTTTAAGCAAAGGAATTGTAATTAGCAAAGCGATGATATTAATGGCAATAGTTGTTTTTCTCCATTTCAATACCGTTCTGATAATTGGCTCATACACCTTTTCTAAAACTCTATTTACCGGGTTTGCATGATCAGGTCTGAATTTCCCTTTCATAAAGAAAGAGATCAGTACAGGAGCCAGCGTAATCACCAAAAAAGCATCAACAATCATGATAAATGTTTTGGTGTAAGCCAGCGGGTGAAACAACTTACCCTCCTGTCCGGTTAGCATAAATACCGGTAAAAAAGAGGTTATAATAATTACCGTAGCAAAGAATACACCTCTGGATACCTGCTTGCTGGATTTAGTGATCACCGCGAGGCGATCTTCTTCGCTAATCCAATCCGGAGATTTGCGAAACATATTTTTAAACCAGTTCATCATGATGCTGTCGTTTTATTTTGATCCTTTTCCCACTGTTCGTATCGTTCTGCCAAATGCTTATAAGCATTTTCACTCATGATAATTCCATTGTCTACAATTACCCCAATGGCCAGTGCAATACCGGTTAGCGACATAATGTTGGACGAAATATCAAAGGCATTGAGCAGGATAAAACTTGCGGCAATAGTAATAGGAATTTGTATAATGATACTTAGTGCACTGCGCCAATGAAACAGGAATACAAATACGATTAGGGATACTACGATCATCTCTTCGATCAGCGTATTTTTTATAGAGTCTACAGATTCTTTAATCAGTTCACCTCTATCATACACGATATCAAATTTTACACCTTTAGGCAAGCCTTTTGACACTTCCTTCATCTTTTCTTTCACCCGATCAATTACCTCTGCAGCGTTTTCGCCATAACGCATTACTACAATACCGCCTGCACGCTCGCCCTTGCCATCCTGATCAAATATGCCTAATCGGGTTTCTCCAGTCATCTGAACCGTAGCCAGATCAGACACCTTTATTGGCGTACCATTCTGATTCTTTACCGGGATATTCGAAATTTCTTCAATGGATTTGAGGTAGCCCGATGTTTTGATGATATAGCCCATGTCGCTCATTTCAAACTTTCGTCCGCCCGACTCGTTATTATTGCTCCTAACTGCGGCTATTACCTGAGGCACAGTAAGTTTATAATACAGCAATTTGTTTGGATCTATCGAGATTTGATATTGTTTCTGAAAGCCACCAAATGAGGCTATTTCACTTACTCCGGGAACGGTTTGCAAAGCGAACTTTACATACCAATCCTGTATTGCCCGTTGCTCGCCCAAGTCCATTTCAGGAGCATCTAAGGTATACCATAATACATGACCCACTCCTGTTCCATCAGGACCAAGTTGCGGAGATACGCCTTCTGGCAAGGTTCGGGATATGGTACTGATCCGTTCCAAAACCCGCTCTCTGGCCCAATAAACATCAACATCATCTTCAAAAATCACGTAGATAAAGCTCATCCCGAACATGGAGGAACCTCTTACATACTTAATTTTAGGAATCCCCTGCAAATTGGTTACCAGCGGGTAAGTCACCTGATCTTCAATTAACTGTGGCGATCTGCCCATCCACTCTGTAAATACGATTACCTGATTTTCTGAAAGATCAGGAATCGCATCTATTGGATTTTTTTGTACGGAGAAAACTCCCCATATAAACAACCCTGCGGAAAGTACCAGCACAATAAATCTATTGCGCATCGACCATTCTATAATTTTATGTACCATTTATAATAACCCTCTTTCTTTTAGTTATTTTTTGTCTGTACTTTTTCTATCGTATTGGCAGCATGAAGGTAGTTTGCTATAATTTTCTTGTTTGGCAGTAACCTTTTGCGTGTCGTGCCCAACTGCGGCAATTTTTTGTTGAATACCTTCAGTTGTAATCTTGGCACTATCGTAGCTTACCGTTAATATTTTAGATTTTACATCCCATACAGCTGTGTCAACACCTTCAGTTTTAAGGGCAGTTTCAATGCGTTTTTTACACATTCCACAGTTTCCAGATACATTGATTTTTTCGGTTTTAGATTGTGCAAATACAGCACTACCAAGGAAAGTCAAGCCGACTACCAAAAGAGATCTTAATGAGTTCATCTTAATAAGTTTTAAAGAAAATGGTATAAAAAAATTTGGGGTTACAGTAATGCTGCAACCAGGGCACGAATGTGCCAGGCATTAGAAAAGAAAGAGGGTATTATATTCTGTAGGTACAGTTTTTTAGGTAGACAGGAACTTGCTGTCTATTAGGTGGTGCATTGCTTAATGCTTCCCTTATAATTTTAACAGGCACCGGGGCCTGATAATTAACAAATAATTCGGGTAATATAATGGCTACAGATGGCTGATCGAATTTATAAACCGCTTGGTTTACTTTTTGAGAACTCTCAACCTTTACTTCGTGCTTAACATCTTTACAGCATGATTTCTTTTTAGATTCTGCCAAAGGCATTTTACAGAAATCACATAATTTGCCGGATTTTTTTGTCATGCTCCAGCTTACCAGCTTGTCCATGCAATAATGAAAGTGCACAGCTGCTCCACTGGAAACACCCAAATAGAAAATGGCAAGTATGGTAAGCAGTGTTCTTTTCATTACGGATCAAAGATTGGAAAAAGAACGGAAAAATATTTATATAATTCCGTTCTTTTTTTATATCATGGTTTATTTAGCACATGCTTAGGCTTTATCCAGTACAGATAATTGCTCAATACACTTAATCAAACTGTCTCTCCAATAAGGTACTTCGATTCCAAAAGTTGCTTTTATCTTCGTTTTGTCCATTACAGAGAACTTAGGTCGGCTAGCTCTTGTCGGATAAGCAGAAGTAGGAATCGGGCTAACTTTTACCTGTGTATTGCTGATATCAAAAATACCTTTAGCAAAATCAAACCACGAGATTGATCCTTCATTGCTATAATGATACACCCCATATTCCGTTTTGCCAGAAGCAATAACATCCAAAATTGCACCGGCCAAATCAATAGCATAAGTTGGCGAGCCAATCTGATCCGCAATGATATTTAACTCATCGCGGTCCGCTCCTAGTTTCAACATTGTTTTCACAAAATTATTTGCATACTCAGAATATAGCCAGCTGGTGCGAATAATGTAATGTTCTTTAAGATTATCTATAATATCTGTTTCGCCTTCAAGCTTAGTTAAGCCATATATGCTAATGGGTTCTGCTAAATCATCTTCCTTTAGTAATTCTGGAATGGCTCCTTCAAAAACAAAGTCTGTTGAAACGTGAACTAATTTAGCACCAAACTCTTTACAAAGCAAAGCGATATTTAATGCCCCCTGCTTGTTTATTAATCTGCACAGATCTACATCATCTTCAGCTTTATCAACAGCCGTATAAGCAGCACAATTGATTACGTATGCTGGTTTTTTCTCGGCAAACAAAGCCTTTAGTTTCTCAACATCAAGGATGTTTGCGACACTTTCGTCCGGGAAATCTAATGTGTCGATATTTCTATTTGAGGCAACTGCCTTAAGGCATTGCCCTAGTTGTCCTGAGGCTCCTAATACTAGTGTTTTCAATATAAAATTGAGTTATGTGGTTAGCTATTACTTTTTTCAAAAATAACATTATAATGGAAAACTCACGCTTAAATCATTTATTAGGCATCCATCTTCCATTCGTGATGGAGCATGGAATATAAAACCAGGTCTAAGAATTTACCATTCACCTTTTCGGATTGCCTTAAAACCCCTTCTTGCTGAAAACCCAGTTTGCGTGGAATTGCCTGACTTTTCAAATTCAAAGTAGCTGCTTTAATCTCAATACGATGTAATGCCAGTTCCTTAAAACCATAATCAATTAATGCTTTACAAGACCGGATCATAATACCTCGGCCTTGTGCACTTTCTGCCAGCCAGTAGCCAATTGCTCCACTTTGATTAAAAACATTCAAATAATGCAAACCAATTCTGCCTACTGGTTGATTATCAAGCATAATCACAAAGCTAACTTCAAGACCCTGTTCATAAAGCTGCTCACATTTCCTGATGTACGCTATAAGATCTCCTACAGACTGCATGTTGGGTACCCAAGGTAAAAACTCAGATAGTTGCGCCCGACTGCTGTTTATCGCTTCCAATAAACCTTCTGCATGCTTCACGGCTGTTTGTTCCAGTGTGATATTTTGATCAATCGTTATTATCATTTCTTCTAACCTTATTTATTTTTCATATGCGCCACTGATTGATCTATCATCTTGGTTAATACTTGTATATTAACATCTGCCAGTTTTTTAATATAAATACAGCCTTTCCCTGTTTTATGTTTACCCAATTGCAGCAGCAAGTTTTCTTTATCTTCAAAATCACAAGCAACATACAAAACAATAGCAGTACTTCTCGGAGAAAATCCGATTAGAGGGGCATCTCCCTCATGACCACTGGCATATTTATAATGATAGCTACCAAAGCCTACGATTGAGGTTCCCCACATCGAAGGTTCATATCCTGTCTGTTTTTCCATCAATGCGGCGATCAGATAACAATCTTTTCGCTTTAAAGGGTCTGCCACTTTTTCCAGGAAATCACGGACATCCAGATTTGTGGCAACAGTTTTATTCTTAGCCATAGATGAAATTAATAAATATTATGAAAACCAGGTGAACTTTAAATTTGTTTCCATACAAGATCATCATTGGAATTATTTTAAATCAACAAATATGAAAAAGATAAGACCCTGTTTGTGGTTAGACCATAATGTTAAAG
>NZ_JBFTNT010000300.1:0-5015 GCF_056397585.1 Pedobacter sp. 05L430
GGATATAAGGGATGTTTGCTGATATCGGTATTTCCTCCAAGCAGATCATATCCGTTAGGCAGTCCAATTTGAACTGATGCCTCTGTATTTCCTGAAAGTGTTTGATTTATATTTTTTGCAAGACCATCCTGAGGTATTTCAGCGATGACGGCCAATCTTGGATCGCCAGTATCTCTTAGATAATCAATTAAGGTTTTGCTCCATTTTACTTCAATATAATCTGAAAACACACGTAATGCAACTGAAGAGCTATTTTGGCTACCCGAGCTGGTAGCATCAGTCATTAGAATTGCGTTGTCACTTGCGTCAGAAAAAGCATGAGTTGAAGCTTTTTCAACCCAGAGTCGCGCGATATCTGGTCGAACTTTGCTCAATCTCATCGCTACCCGTACCATTAAAGCATAGCCAAACTTCTTCCATTTGTTAATGTCTCCATTGTAAAACAGATCTGCAGTTGGCCCGGGTTTATCAGGATTCAAATTGTCAATGGCTTTTTCAAGGTCTAATAACATGGAATTGTAGATGTCCTCCTGTTTATCATATAAAGGATATTTAATACCTTGCCTGGCTTTTGCGGCTTCATTATAAGGTACATCTCCATAAGTATCCGTGATTCTTTGCAAAATTAGTACGAACATGATGTCACCAATATTGATCAGATTTGAATATTTATCAGCATTTTTTTCAGTTGCTAGTCGCTGCATTTCTCTTATTGTGGAGGCCTCTGCATAGCCCTCTTCAAAAATCCTTCCTTGATAATCGGTAAAGCTCGCCACATTTATATATTTATCCCCATTATTATAATAGTAATAAGTAGATGCGAGTAACTGCGTCATTGTGCTTTGATAAAGCAACTGATAATAACCTTTATTTGCGAACTTTAATTGTGCTGTTGAAAGTAGACCATTAGGGTCATAGTTTGAAGCATTGGATTTTGTCGGATCTGTATTTATTTTATCCAACTTCTCTTTACTGCAGCTAAACATAATGATCATTATTAAAACCAATGGAAGAATAATTACTTTTTTCATAGCATACAGTTATTTAAACTTCAGATTTAGGTTTATACCAAACGTTCTTGTTGCAGGTAATGATGCGCCCTCTATTCCTGCATAAGCAAGGCTGGGAGAGAACTGAGATTCGGGGTCTATATTTTTAGTATACTTCAAAATAGTTAATAGATTCCTTCCTATTAAATCTATTGATACATTTTTAAAAGGCGTTTTATTTAATATTTTGGACGAGAATGTGTAGCCAAGCACAACTTGTCTTAGTTTTATAAAACTGCCGTTTAAAACAGCGAGTGCGGAGATGTTTGTAGCCAACGCCGGGTAGTAGTTATAGGCAGGAACATTTATGGTATTTGTTTCTCCATTTTCATACACACCGTTGGCAACTATACCTGTTTCACGACCAATAAGGGTTGCCTTATTAAGGCCCAGAACGTAGGAGTAGGTTTCTGTAGCCGACAGGATTTTGTTTCCAAATTTATAATCGATTAGAAAGCTTAAACTGAAGCTTTTATATTGGAAGTTATTACTGAAACCTCCGTAGTAAGATGGAAGAACACTGCCCATTGGTTTCATATCCCCTCGTTTCGGAATTCCATCTGTACCGATGATCATGTTCCCATTCTTGTCGCGCTGATAATCATAAGCCATGATCTGGGTGATAGACTTGCCAACAACAAGGGCTGTACTTGCGTTTAATGGACGATAGGTGCCCCCAAACGCATAGCTGCTGATACCATCTATTGATATCAATAAGTTATTTATGTGACTGGCATTGATTCCTGCCTTCCAACTAAAATTCTTATTGGTTATCAAATTGGTTTGTATAGAAGTTTCGATACCTGTATTACGGGTTTTGCCTAAATTTACATAAGCGGATGTGAATCCTGTGGTTACAGATTGCCCGGCGTTAATAATTTCCTTATTGGTAATCCTGTGGAAATAAGTGAAATCAAGGTCTAATTTGTTTCCGAAAAGTTTTAAATTAATGCCGGTTTCAAATTCATTTAAAGTGAAAGGCTTCAGATTGTAGTTGGGCAGATCCCTGGAAAAATTTCCTAGAGGAACACCGTTTATGGACTTATCTGAAGAATAATAGATCTGTGTGGTATAAGGCACTGCTGGTTCTCCGCTTGTTTGGGCAAAACTTGCTCTTATTTTACCAAAATCCAGACCTTTTATTTTTAAAAAGTTAGAGAATATAAAACTTCCGGAAACGCTTGGCACAAAAATGCCCCTGCTATTGCGTGGAAGCGTAGAGTATACATCGTATCGGCCGGTGGATGATAGGGTAAGATATTTTTTGAAATCCAGGTCAATCGTGTAATACGCCGACTGAGTAACAATTCTTGTTAGGGCATTTTTACTACTAACGGCAGCTAGATTTTCAATCGTGTACAAATAGGGTATAATAAATTGAGTACCAGTTAGCTCATTAGATTTTGTTCTTCTATTACGGAAGCTTGCCCCTGCAGATATGTCTATGTTAAGGTCTTTAGTAATATCTCTGTTTCCCGAAAGAAGAATGTCGGTATTTAATTCTGATGTTTTTGATTGATTTAAAGCGTTTATCCCACCCTGGCCATTTATAGAAAAAGCGGTGCCTGTTGGTACTATACTGATAATATGATCATTGCTAATGTCATAACCAAATCTTCCTTGTAGGAACACCCAGTTGCTCAAATCGTATTTGATAAGCGCCGAGGATATAAATCTGTCACGCGAAGAATTGTCTTCTTTTTTATTGATGGTGAAATATGGATTGGTTTTGTATTCATCCGCATTCCACCTGGTCTCGGCTCCGGTATTTACATCATATCCCGGAGCTAACAACGCTTGATCTGCACTTGTTGCTATGGCAGCGATGCCGTAATTCGCATTGATAGGGCCATCGCTAAGGTAGGATCTGTTTTTGCCGTGTTCGTAAATGTAATTGCCATTTAACGTGAGTGTAAGTTTTCTGGTCAGGTCATACGAGGTAAATAGGTTGGCTGTTTTTCTGTTCAGATCGCTATTCCTTAAAATAGATTGATAATCAAGAACAGAGGCAGATGCGTGATAGCTGCTTTTATCTGATCCGCCATTTAGGGAAATGGTATTTGTAAATGCCGGCGCCGTTCTATAGAATGTTTTTATATTGTCTTTTACCGGTACATAGGGACGGTTTTCTCCATTAATTTGTACGCTTTGCAGTCCATCCATTTTTTCTCCCCAGCTAAGTATACCGGTTGCAATTGCTCCTGCGATGTTTTGCGGCCTTAAATTTTGTAAACCCTGACCATATATGTATTGATAATCGGTATTGTTTACAGGACTGTCAAATGAGAAATTGGAATTGTATTCAACAGAATTACCCGATTTCTTTTTTCCACTTTTAATGGTAATTATGATCACACCATTTGCGGCACGTGCACCATATAAAGCAGAAGCGGAAGATCCTTTTAATACGGTAATCGTCTCTACGTCATCGGGGTTGATGTTACTGATTCCATCCCCATAATCTACACCTCCATATTCATTTGCACTCCCACGCTGAGTATTATCTATAGGTATACCATTAATAATAAAAAGAGGCGGCCCGGCATCCTTGCTTGCGGTACCTCTTAGCAGTATTCTGGCAGACGAGCCCGGCCCTCCATTCACACCACTCACATTTAGCCCTGCTACCAGTCCMTCTAATGCCATAGCAAGGTTCGATTCCCTCGCCTTTGTTAATGAAGAACCATCAATAGTTGAAACTGAATAACCTATCTTTCTGTTCTCTTTTTTAATATTTAAGGCTGTTACGATAACTTCATCCAGTAGCTTAACGGAATCAATGCCTTGATCTTCATTTGATCTCGGTTTTATAACAATAAGGTTATTGGAAAGTAGTTTATAGTTATAATTAGTGCTACTAAGGATCTGGTCAAGTACTTTGAACGTTTCCTCGTTCTTTATATTGATGGTAATTTTCTTATCAGGAATTTTACGTTCACTAAATACAAACCGATAAAAAGTCTGATTTTGTATTTCATTGATAACTTGATCAAAACTTGCCGATTCGAGCTTTAATGTCACTTTCGTTTGCGAATGGACATTAATTGCTGTCATAAGGAAGCAGAAAATCAATACGTGCCGCATCGTCTTCATCATAAGCTTCGTACTCGGGTCTAGGTGGTGATTTGGTTTGAGGGATTTTAATAAATATATATAATATTCCCGTCTTTTTTATAGCTGAAATCTTCTATATATCTCAAAGCATTTAATAGTTCATCTATGCTTTCTTTCTCAAACTTTCCCGTGAAAGTATAATCTTTCTTTTTCTCATCATTAAACCTGATTTCAACGCCATATTTTCTTTCCGCATCCCGGGCAATAGAAACGAATGTTTGATTTTTGAATGCCAGTCTGTCGTTTAACCAGGAGGTTTCCATGATGTTGTTGTTGCTGCTATCCATTGAATTATAATAAGTCAAAGGAGTTATGGTATAATTAACACTGTTTTTGTCAGCAATGGTAAACTTCTGGTTTGGTTTTAATATGATCTTTTCAGCAGGTTTATTGTTCAATGTGACCTGAATAAGCCCTCTTACCAAAGTTGTTTCAATAAATGAATCATCCTCATAAACTTTTACATCAAAAGCAGTTCCCAGTACCTTTATCCTCATATGTTTGGTATGGATAATAAAAGGATGATCAGGGTCTTTCTTAACATCAAAAAAAGCTTCACCATTCAGATATACTTCCCTGGTTTTTCCGCTAAAGGATGCTGGATATTTTAATTGACTTTTAGCGTTTAAGTTTATCTCAGTACCATCTTCAAGTATAATTTTTGATTTATCCCGGCTAGGGGTTTGCAAAACTTTCCATTCAGTAGTATCGTTTTTACCGGCAGGATTATCTGGAATAAAGAAATGATATGCCGCAAAAGAACAGGTGCAAAATGCAATAACAGCTGCAATCCTGTACCAACTGACAAAGTTTCTTTTTATCGGTTTTTCAATATTTTGAATAGGTTTAGGC
>NZ_JBFTNT010000301.1:0-7022 GCF_056397585.1 Pedobacter sp. 05L430
CACCTTATGATTTTCCCCACAGTTGAAAACAAGTTTAAAAGGCGTGTTCCATTATTCCGAAGCAATAGAGGTTAAGATTAAAAATACTATGGGATTAAAATTTTACACTGCTTTTTTACTGGTACTGCTTATTGCATCGGCGCCCGTTTACAGCCAGTCGTACGGACTTGGGTTTGCCGGACACGAAGTAGTTCAGGACAAAAGAACAGCACTTGATCTTAGCCCCGAGCGTCCGTTATGTTTTGATCGTAGTTTTGAATTATCATTTGACCTGTCATTTATGCCTGGCTATGCAGATCACTTTGGTTATATTTTTAGATTAATTGACCAGGAGAAGCGCAACATAGACCTTATTTACGACATGAGTTTCGACGAGAATAAGCACTTTAAGCTTATAGTAGGAGATAAGATATCTGATATCGCTTTTGATATTGATACCAATAAGCTCTATAAGAACTGGCATACCCTGAAGCTTAAATTTGACGTTGACCGCCAGGAGCTTATCATGTTTGCCGATGGTAAATATTATAAGCAAAAGGTTAGCTTTAAGAATAACTGCTATAAAATATTTCTAGGGGCCAACAACTACAAAGACTTCAGCGTAAAAGATGTCCCTCCAATGAACATAAAAGATGTGAGAATCACAGAGAATGATAAGGTTAGTTATTATTGGCCTTTGGATGAAAAGGGTGGAACAAAGGTTACCGAAAAAATAAAAGGAAAGGACGGACTGGTCATAAATCCTATCTGGATAAAGAAGATGCATCACGATTGGGAGTTGGTTAAAACTTTTAGTGTTAAGGGGCTTGCAAGTGTAGCTCTAAATGCTAAAAAGGAAAGCTTATATGTAGTTACCGAAGATTCATTAATTACTTATAATGTTGTTTCAAACGGTTTATCCTACATGGGCTACTCTTCGGGTAAACAACGTTTATTTGCCGGTAATCAGTCAATCTATGATGCAGGTGCCGATAAACTGTTCAATTTTTATATAGATCAAAAACTTGTTGTCGATTTTAATTTTGCCAACAAAACCTGGGATAAAAATTATATCACTCCTGATGTTATAACCAATTACTGGCACCCTAATAAGTTCTATTCGGCAGTTGATTCGTCATTGTATATGGTAGGAGGCTATGGCCAATATACTTACAGACGAAGTATTGAACGTTATCATTTTCCTGATAAGAAATGGACGACTATTAAAGCTTCGGGCGATTTTACGCCAAGATACCTTTCTGCGCTGGGTGCAGTAAAAGACGGAGCTTATATACTAGGCGGGTATGGAAGCGCAACCGGCCAACAAATATTAAATCCTAAAAATATTTATGACCTTAATTTTTATGATGTTAAGCATAAAACATTTAAAAAGATATTTGAATTGGCACCCCCTGCCGAAGAATTTGCTTTTGCAAACTCAATGGTGATCAATGAAAAAGAAGACACCTACTTTGCCTTAACCTTCCCAAATAATAGCTTTAATTCTTCTCTTCAACTTATCGAAGGATCATTACATTCGCCTACATATAAGCTGGTAGGCAATTCAATTCCTTATCCTTTTCATGATATTTATTCCTTTGCAGACTTATTTTACTGCCCTGCAAGTAAAAAGTTTGTAGCTGTGGTATTGTTCCATGAAGAGAAGAATAATACGACCTCTGTTAAAGTATATACTTTGTCGGGCCCTCCCGAAGCTGCCTATGCCGCTTCAACAAAAGGCCTGTCCTGGAAGCCAGCAAAGTATTTGCTATTTCTTTTGCCAGTGCTAATCATTACCGGGCTTGTAATATACCGTTGGAAAAGAAAGCGGTTTGTTAAGGTTAAATTGCAACCGCTTGTTGATGAACCCTCAGCTGTAGAAACAGTGGTGGAGCAACATGAAAATACCATTTTCCTATTTGGCGACCTTCAGCTTTTTGATAAGGAAGGGGAAGACATTACCAAGTACTTTTCTCCCTTATTAAGAGAGTTATTTCTGGTAGTTCTGGTTTATACCATTAAGTGGGGCAGGGGCATTAGTTCTGAGAAGCTAACAGAAATTCTCTGGTTTGATAAAACAGCAGATAGTGCAAGGAACAACAGATCAGTGAATATCGCGAAGTTAAAGGTCATTCTTGAAAAAATGGACGGTTGTCAGATCTCTAAACAAACCGGATACTGGAAGATAGACTTTGACGATACTAAGGTAAAAATAGATTATAGTGAGTACCTGAACATTGTAAGCAGTAAAGGCAATCTGGCCAATTATGTATTCTATTTTGATCCGGTAAATGAAGAAGCGATGATCATAAAGTGTAAAGCCCTGGTCCATTTAGGAAAACACTCATTAGCCAAAACTAAATTCGAAACCTTTAACAAAGAGTATAAGGCTATATATGGCGAAGAGTTTAAACACAGCTTTCAGGAAATACTTGAATAAACCTTAATAACCTTCGGTTTTGTTTCTCAATGTTGACGACCTAACAATCAGTTTTGGTTTTATACTTACAATCTTAGGGTTGTTGTCTTTTTCTGAAGATTCTATTTCCTGAAAATATAGGTTTGCAATTGTTTTACCCATGCTTACACTGTACTGGTCTATAGTAGTAATAGAAGGGCTGGTTATTTCGGTAAAGGCCTCATTTGAATAACCGCATATACCTAATTCCTCAGGAACTTTTAATCCCATCTTGGTGGCTACTTCCAAAACACCCAGAGCAGAGAAATCGGAAGTAGAAGCAAATATTGCATCGGGTGGTTCAGCAAGATTTAGTAATTCTTTAGTTGATTCAGCTCCCAGTTCTTTTGTCCAGGCATTTTCTTTAATTAGTTCTGGTAACACCGGAACCTTATATTTTTTTAACGCAGCAAGATAACCTGCTTTCCTTTGTCTGAAAATATTCAGATTTTGCGGGCCTTCAAGCAATGCAATTCTTTTATAACCTTGCTCAATTAAATGACTTACTGCGTCTATAGAAGCTTGTTCGTTGTCGTTCAGCACTTTAAATGTGTCCAGATGTTCTGCTACCCTGTCAAATTGGATTAGTGGAATACCATGTTCCTTAATGGTTTGAAGGTGTTTATCGTCTTCAAAATCAGCACTAAGGGAAATTACGATACAACTCACATGCTGGTTAATTAAGGTGTTTACACATTTAACCTCTCTTGCAGAAGATTCGTTTGATTGGCAAATTACCAGGTTATAACCTTTTTGATAAGTAACCTCCTCGATACCGGCAATCACATCAGCAAAGTAATTTTGATTAATGCGCGGCACAATAACCCCAATGGTCTGATTATGGCCTTTCCTTAGGTTTGRTGCCAGGCTATTTTGTTTGTAATTTAATTCCTTGGCAGTATCTAAAATTAGTTTCCGGGTTGCTTCACTAACATTACTGTTATTACTTAAAGCCCTGGAAACAGAAGAAGCATTTAAATTTAGTTTCTTCGCAATATCATAAATCGTTGTCCTTTTCTGATTTTTCATCAGTATATCTTGTTTTTTATTTGGTTCATTGTTTGTCCATTGCTCTTTTTTCAGATTGTTTAAAGCTGCCCGTCATCTCGACAATAGGAGAGATGTCTTGAACTGGCATAACCAAGAAATCTCTCCTATTGTCGAGATGACCAGGTGCAACATCTATGACGACCCTGTGCAATAGTACAATTTATTAAGCGAGTAAATATGATAAAATATTTTTATCGCAATCGATTGCTTAAATTAAATATTTTACTAATTTCGTTYAATCAAATACTAATATTTTAATTCAACCCAAATATATAAAGAAAACATGCTGCTATTAGGTATTGATGTAGGAACATCATCTGTCAAAGTTTCGGTAGTTGATGTTRCGTCCGGCGACATTCTTGCAAGTGCACAATATCCGGATAGTGAATCAGAGATTATTTCTCTAAAATCAGGGTGGGCAGAGCAGTCGCCAGATATGTGGTGGGAACATGTTCAGCAAGCCATACTAAACTGTAATAGTAAGGGTAAATACAATCCGTTAGACATTTCGGCCATTGGTATAGCTTATCAGATGCACGGACTTGTTATTGTAGATGGAGCGCAAAACAGCCTGAGAAACAGTATTATATGGTGCGACAGCAGGGCCGTAGAAACCGGGGAAGAGGCATTTAACGCTTTAGGAAAAGAACAGGTTTTGAGCCGTATGCTTAACTCGCCCGGTAACTTTACCGCCTCAAAACTGGCCTGGGTTAAAAAGAACGAACCCGAAACCTATAGTAAAGTAGCCAAGATGATGCTGCCCGGAGATTTTATCTCAATGAAGCTTACCGGAGAGGTTACTACCAGTAATTCTGCCTTATCAGAAGGGATACTTTGGGACTTTAAAGCCAACGGAATTTCTACTGATATTATGGAGCAGTTTGGTTTTTCTTCAAGCATAATTCCGGAGATAAAACCAGTGTTTTCTGAACACGGACAAGTAAAGGAATCGATTGCCGAAAAGCTAGGTTTAAGGGCAGGTATTCCAGTAGCTTATAAAGCAGGAGATCAGCCAAACAATGCCCTTTCATTAAATGTAACACAACCAGGCGAAGTAGCTGCAACTGCTGGAACATCAGGAGTTATTTATGGCGTTACTGATCAGTTACTTTACGACAAACAATCACGTGTAAATACATTTGCGCACGTAAATCATACCGCTCAGGATCAGCGTTTAGGCGTTTTGCTTTGCATTAATGGAACAGGAAGTATGAACCGATGGGCTAAAAACCTAATGGGCTCGTCAATAGACTATGTTGCCATGAATAATGCAGCAAGTAAGATCGCTGCAGGAAGCAACGGACTTTATGTTCTTCCTTTTGGCAATGGAGCAGAGCGTATGCTGAATAATAAACTTGTAGGTGCACATTTACAGCAAATAGACCTTAACCTGCATACACAGGCACATATATTCCGCGCAGTACAAGAAGGAATAGCATTCTCATTCCGTTATGGATTAGATATCCTTCGAGAAAACGGAATGYAGCCATCTGTAATCAGAGCAGGAAGGTCAAATCTTTTTATGAGTGATATTTTCTCTCAAACCTTTGTAAACGTAACAGGCGTGCCGGTGGAACTTTATGAGAACGACGGTAGTTACGGTGCTGCTGTAGGTGCCGGTATTGGAGCAAACATTTTTAAAACGGTTAGCGAGGCATTTAGTAATAAAAAGCCTGTTAAGCTGGTAGAACCAACCAATGAGAGACTGGAGGATGAATATCAAACCTGGAAAAAACTTCTTGAACAACAATTAGAATCATTAAATAAATAAAAAATCAACATGAGCGTAAACACTTTGAATAACGAATTTTTTAAAAATATCGGTAAGGTTAACTTCGAGGGACGTGAAAGCGACAATCCTCTGGCATTTAAATGGTATGATCCTGAAAGGATTGTGGCTGGGAAAACACTTAAAGATCACCTTCGTTTCGCCGGTGCTTACTGGCATTCATTCTGTGGTAACGGTGCCGATCCTTTTGGCGAAGCAAGCCATATTTTTCCTTGGAACCAAAAAAGCGATCCTGTAGAACGTGCTAAAGATAAAATGGATGCAGCATTTGAGTTTTTAACCAAGTTAAGTATTCCATATTACTGCTTCCATGACGTAGATATGGTAGATTACGGTAACGACATCAAAGAAAACGAAAGAAGACTGCAAGCTTTGGTAGATTATGCTCGTCAGAAACAAGATGAAACAGGCGTAAAATTATTATGGGGTACTGCGAATCTGTTCTCGCACAGAAGATATATGAACGGTGCAGCAACAAATCCTGATTTTCATGTATTAACACATGGTGCTGCCCAGGTAAAAGCTGCTCTTGATGCAACCATTGCATTAGGTGGAGAGAATTATGTATTCTGGGGCGGTCGTGAAGGATACATGTCGCTATTAAATACCGATATGAAGAGAGAGCAGGAGCATCTTGCACGTTTCCTTCATACTGCAAAAGACTATGCCAGAAAGAATGGATTTAATGGTACATTCTTGATTGAGCCAAAACCATGTGAGCCTACTAAACATCAATACGATTATGATGCAGCAACTGTTTTAGGCTTCCTTCAAAAATATGACCTTCTTGGCGATTTTAAATTAAACCTTGAAGTAAACCATGCAACCCTAGCCGGTCATACCTTCCAGCACGAATTACAAGTAGCTGCAGATGCAGGTCTACTTGGATCTATTGATGCCAACCGTGGAGATTATCAAAATGGCTGGGATACAGATCAGTTCCCAAATAACATTAACGAACTGGTTGAATCTATGCTGATCATTCTTGAAGCAGGCGGCTTTAGTCGTGGTGGAATAAACTTTGATGCCAAAATCCGCAGAAACTCTACTGATCAGGCTGATTTGTTCTATGCACATATTGGGGGTATGGATATGTTTGCCCGTGCACTGATCGTTGCTGACGACATACTTCAAAACTCTGACTATAAAAAAATCAGAACAGACAGATATGCATCTTTTGATAACGGTAAAGGAAAAGAGTTTGAAAACGGTAATTTAAGTCTTGAAGATCTGCGAGATTATGCAATTCAGAATGGCGAGCCACAAACACTAAGTGGCAGACAAGAATTCCTTGAAAACTTAATCAACAGGCACATTTAAATTCAGCGATTAACCGGAATTTATGAAAACACTGGGCGCATTAGACTATGCAGTTTTCCTGATTTATTTTCTGATCGTTGCGCTTTACGGATGGTGGGTTTATAGACAAAAAAAGGCTCATAAGGAGAACTCTAAAGATTTCTTTTTGGCCAAAGATTCACTTACCTGGTGGGCAATAGGAGCTTCCCTTATTGCCTCCAATATTTCTGCTGAGCAGTTTATTGGAATGAGCGGATCAGGGTTTAAGATGGGACTTGCAATTGCTACCTACGAGTGGATGGCAGCCGTTACCTTAATAATTGTGGCGGTATTTTTTATACCGGTATATCTAAAAAACAAGATATACACCATGCCACAGTTCTTAAACCAACGTTACAATGGTACTGTAGCAATGATTATGGCTATTTTCTGGCTGTTATTATACGT
>NZ_JBFTNT010000302.1:0-8091 GCF_056397585.1 Pedobacter sp. 05L430
AATCTACAGAGAAACTTGGCTATGGCATGGCCCTGGCTTACTATATAATTCCCGACTTACAACTCAGAACTTCTTACGAACTGACCAACCGGATGCCTGAAGCAAACGAAATATTTGGTGATCTGGAAAATCAGGCTGCTAGTCCGAACTTAAAACCAGAAAAGAGTGATAACCTCAATTTAGGTATTGTATATGGATTTAAGATCAATGAGGTCAATCGCTTTTCCGTAACTGCTAATGCCATTTACAGATATTCGGGCGATTTTATTTACAATAAATTTGTTGGCGGGACAAGCGGATCTCAGAATTTGCTCATCGCAGACAATCGTTCGGGTGTACGCACCACAGGTATTGATGGAGAAATCAGGTATTCCTATAAAAATTGGTTAAGTGCCGGTGCTACCGTTACTTATCAGAAGTTAAGAAACCTTCAAAAATATGATCCTAAACCAGATGGTGGATTTTATGAGAACGAAAGCGTTGTTTACCTGGATCAGATGCCTAACATCCCTTACTTTTTTGGCAACGCAGATGTGTCTGCATCATTTAAAAATGTTTTAAGAAAAGGCAATAACCTTACAGTGGGTTACAATCTGTTGTACGTTAATTCTTTTTGGCTCTATTGGCCAAGCTTAGGGAGTACAAGCGGAGATGACAAAAATGGTATACCTACACAGGTTGCCCATGATATGAATTTTGTTTATAGCATGAAAAATGGCCGCTATAATGTTTCTCTGGAAGTGAAAAACATTACTAATAAACCTGTATTCGACAATTTTAGCCTGCAGAAGCCCGGTCGCGGATTCTATTTAAACTTCAGATACTTCATCAATAAATCGTAATAATCATTTTATAAAAATCAACATGAAAACAACAATTACCAAAACGCTTTCGGCTTTGGCACTTATTGCCGCTTTAAGTTCTTGCGATAAAAAAAGCGATAGGGAGGTTATCCCTGAAAATCCCGGAAATTATGTGTTAGCAGTTACACCGACTGCAATTGCAGGCGTAGCCGACTATCTGCTGACGGCCTCTAGCCTTGACGAAGGTTCTGCATCTATTATAGGTAATGGTGTTGAACAGGATGGTACTTATCGTTACTATGTAACACTTGGCAACAAATTCTTTAGTATGCTTTACGGTCAGGGTAGTCCTGGTGCTGTTACTGTTTATGATGTTAAAAACGGTAAGCTAAATAAACTAAATGATTTTACAGCTGCAACAGTTCAAGCGTTTGCGCCAGTTAATGACGACATCTTAATGGTAAAAGTATCCAGATCTTTTGCAGCAGCTGGAAGCAGTACACTGCATACCTGGTACATTGTAAATTCTAATACCAATAAGCAGACATCGGAGGGTACTATAGATGCACTTCAACCTGCCGGAAATGGTGAAATTGCCCACTTCAGCTGGATTAAACAGGTAGGCAACAAAGTATTTGCGCCATTCTTTAGCATTAAGGGCAGAACCTTTGAAACAGATTTTCCTGATTATGCAGGTATCGCGGTATATTCTTATCCGGGAATGCAATATGAAAAGACAATTAAAGATACGAGAACTAGCTTTATCGGAAGGTATTTTACAGATGGTTTGGGGCAGGTTGAGAATGGAGATGTGTACGCATTCTCTAGTTCGGTAGCAGTTAATGGCGGTGCACTTACTTCAACTAAGCCTTCTTCAATTACCCGCATCAAAGCTGGTACTACAGAATTTGACCAAAGCTACCTGATGAATTTTGAAACTGCATCTAACGGTTACGTAATCACCAACTGGTTATATATTGGACAAAATAAGTTTATTGCCAACATGGAACCTAAGGCAACTAAAGGTGCCTATGTTACCGGTAAAACTTTGGCAGTTGTTGATGTTGTTAACCAAACTGTATCGGCTGTAACAGGTTTTCCTGAGCCTGCTACCATTGTGGACGTAACTGATAATAACTACAGCCCTAAAGATGGCAAAACCGGTTACATCGGTGTGAACTTGAAAGATGGTACTACGTGGGTTTACAAGATCGATGCTTCAACCAGTAAAGCCACCAGAGGGCTTAAAGTAGAAGGTGGTTTGATCACTGCAATCCAGCACCTCCAATAATTGACCCTACAACACACCAATTACATAAAAATATAAACCTAACAAATTAGAACAATGATACCCGGAAATAAAACCTCACCACCGAAAAAGAAGAGCAAGGATTCTCTTTTTAACAGGATTAACAAATGGCTGCATTTATGGCTTGGCCTGGTTTCGGGTATTATTGTTCTAATTGTTTGTATTACAGGATGTATATGGGTGTTTAATGAAGAAATAACCGGATTGTTGGAGCCCGAAACTAAAGTGGAATGGCAGAACAAACCGGTGCTTAAACCTTCGCAGTTAACTGACATTGCCGCGAAATTGTATGCAGATAAAGTTCCTGCTTATGCCAACTATCACCAGGGTGAGGTAATTAACCTTAGTCTGAGAGATAAGATTAAAAAACCTGGACGTCGTGGTGGAGGCGGACGTAGGGGCGGAGGAGTATTGCTGAAAGTTAATCCTTATACAGGAGAGGTGATTAGCAAAGAGGTACGCAAACCGGGCGAGACAGATTTTTTTAGATTTATTCTGAATGGTCACCGCTTTTTATGGATGCCTTATGAAATAGGAAGACCAATTGTAAATTACGGAACAATGGTTTTTGTAGTGCTGCTTATTACGGGGCTGATCTGGTGGTATCCTAAGAAGTGGAACAAATCTACCCGCGATAAAAGCTTTAAGATTAAGTGGGGTGCTTCGTTTAAACGTGTAAATCTGGATTTGCATAATGTACTGGGATTTTATTCCTTGCTGTTCTTGCTGGCCATCGCATTGTCAGGGATGGTTTATGGAATAAAATGGTACAGCGAAGGCCTTTATTGGGTAACTACTGCTGGCGAAAAACTGCCGGAATTTAGAAGAATGGAGTCGGATTCTCTGCAGGCCGGTAAGTTTTATACTCCGGTGCAGGCAATGGATGCGGCATGGACAAAAGTCATTGCCAAGCACCCTAAGTCTACTGGTTTCTATTACAGTTTCCCGGATACCAAACTGGCTAAAGCAACCATCGACATTACGGTTTATCCTACTGCCGGACAGTATTACAATAGTCAKGGCTATTCTTTTGATCAACATACCTTAAAGGAGCTTAAGCGCAAGGATCCTTATTCTGTTCCTTATAATGAGGCTTCGGTTGGACAGAAACTCCGTAAAATGAACTTTGACATTCATGTGGGCAGTATTCTTGGTTTTCCAGGTAAAGTATTGGCATTTCTGGCTTCTCTGATTGGTGCAAGTTTACCAATCACGGGTTTCCTGATCTGGTATGGCCGTAAGTTCAAAAAGAAGAAGGGAAAGTCTGATTCCGGTACCGCAAGCGCTGCAAATCTTTCTGATAAACCTGCAGTAAAACCTAAATTAAAAGTGATAACTAAGGAGCAGGAGCCAGTATTGGCTGCTAACTCTGTATCAACTCAGTAAATACTATTCATTTCCTTAAAACCTTAATAACAAAAAGATGAAGAAAATAACTTTTTTAGCCCTGACCTTGTTGCTCAGCTTTGTAACCACCAGTATTTTTGCTCATGCCTTGTGGATCGAAACAGCGGCATCTGGTAAAGTAGGACAAAAGCAAACTGTTAAAGTATTCTACGGTGAGTATGTGGCCAATGAGCGCGACAGTGTAGCTAAATGGTATTCGGATGTAAAGGAATTTTCACTTTGGCTGGTAGGGCCAGATCAAAAGAAAACTCAGTTGACCCTAACTCCTGGTGCAAACCATTTTGAGGGTACTTTTACACCGGATCAGAATGGGGCTTATACTGTTGTAGTAAGTCACGAAGCCAGGGAACTTGGTGGAACCACAAAATATCATTTCTTATCTAGTGCTGATGTTATCGTAGGAAAAGCATTGCCTGCAGCAGTTCAAAATCCAAACGTATTGAAACTACATGTAGAAGGTGCTTCGGCTGCAAAAATAAATAAGCCGCTTCAGTTGAAGGCCTTCCTTAATGATGCTGCTGCAAAAGGAAAAACGGTATCTGTATTTTCTCCTAATGGCTGGTCAAGAGAATTGACTACCGATGATAACGGTGCGGCAGAATTCACACCTTTGTGGAAAGGCAGGTATGTAGTTGAAGTGAGCGACATGGATAAAACTCCGGGCCAGCATAATGGTAAAGATTATAAAGCAACCTGGAAGGGTGCTACTTACAGTTTCGAGATCAATTAAGCCCTCTTGAAAATGGGGCAGGCGAGGATTCCTCTTGTTTGTCCCATTTACTTTTCCATATTTTCTTTGGGTCTGAAGGTTTTGACTGGACTTTAGACATAAATAGACTGTTGTAGATAAATAATTGCTACAACTTTACAGCTTAACAAAGCTGTAAACAATGCATTCAAATTTCAAGTTCCAATCTGCTTTTGCAGAATCGGAAATTCTTACCTTTAATACACTCCCTCATTTTTGTACTACTGCACTGCACATGGGGCAGGCCCGAAAATTTAGTTTACTGGAAGGGGAGGTACTACTTCAATCTATAAGTCATTATCTGGCGCATATTGAATTGTTTGAATATTCGCTTAGACAGGATACGAGCATAGATTTTTTATTAAGTGAACCCTCTTTGCTTATGTACGTTGTACAACATAAAAGCGCTTGTTTTTTATGTTATCGGCCTGCGGGGGAATACCATAAAATTATACCTGCCGGAAGACATAAGATTTTAGTGATTACATTTAGTCCTGATTGGCTGATCTATAAAAGTAAAAAATTAACTGCTTTAAAACCACTTATAGCCTGTTTTAATGAGTCAGATAACAGGCATGTTAATTTGCCGGCTTTCGGTATTTCTACCAGCATTTTCAATTTACTAATTAAAATGGATGTTAAAACCAATGATTTAGCTTCTGCTTACAACAAACAAATCTGTTCACGAAATAGCGGGATTAGTTGGGTACAAAGATCCGCATTATTTTAGCAGTGCATTTAAAAAGTGTTTTGGAGTATCACCTAAATTTCTGATTCAGGGGTGAGATCCTGCCAAAGTATTTCTTAATTATTTTGGCAGTAATCCGTATTTTTTTTAAAATAAATGAGCTGCATTTTTGGACCATTAAAACACATAGTTGTAAACCATGCAAACAATATTCTTTAACCAAACAAAATTCTATTTATCTGCTAAAGCCAGAGTTATTATTGTAGATGCTATTGCTTATTTGATTCTTGCCTTGTTTATGTATACTGCTGCAAGCAAATTATTTGCTATTCGTTCATTTTCTTCTACACTGTCTAAATCACCTTTAATTGGTGAGTATAGTAAATTGGTTGCATGGGGTATTCCAATAGCTGAACTGGTTATTGGTGTGTTGTTAATTTTTGCTCCGATTAGAAAATGGGGATTGTATGCTTCATTTGTACTTATGATTTTGTTTACTCTATATCTGTTATACATGGTTTTTTCTGGCAGCAAGTTGCCCTGTCATTGTGGTGGAGTGATCAGTACAATGACATGGCAGCAGCACATCTGGTTTAATCTGGGGTTTGTGTTACTGGCATTTGCGGGGATTTTTCTTTACAGAAAATAAAGGCTTTACGCGCGTGAAACAGGTAATTGCTGTAGCCTGTTAAAATAAACACAGTCTCATTAAATTAAAACTTTAAAAATGAACAACATTAAAAAAGCGGCGCTGGGTGTGTTAATAGCGGGTTTTGCATTTGGCTTCAGTGCATTCACAACAATTAAAAGGACTAATAAAGTGCTTTATTATAAAACGGATATTACGTTTCCTCTGCCTAGTGATCCAAGAGGTTATCGTTATTATTCTGGTGATCGCTGTGAGCCAATGGGAAGTTTGTGTTCTGCTCAATGGGATATTGGACTTAATACTCATCCTACCTTAGATGGAACATTATTGCCAGTTTCTGGTATGACGTATGTATCTGGGTCCATGGTTACAGGTCATTTCGAATAAAATACATCATGGGGGTGTTACCTACCCCTGTTTTAACTAATCTATTCCCTGTCATTTTGCTGTATTCCAGTTAGGCTCAATTCCATTTCATCAATTGGAAAAATATACCTTTTGTCGTTAGGCATTAGGGTGTAAGTTTGATTGTTGAATGTTCTTGTTAAGGTAATTGAAAATCTATTATCTCTGTTTAAGCGCCTCAGATCCTGCCATCTAAGCCCTCTGAATACTAATTCCTTTCTGCGCTCATTTACAATATAGTTTAATACCTGCTCTGCATTATCGGCGTTAATATCTCTGTATTTGCGGTTATATCTGTTCCTTAAAAGGTGGTTCAAGTCTGCTAGTGCAATAGCAATTTTGCCATCTCTGGCATTAGATTCTGCACGGATCAGAAAAAGTTCATCAGTAGCTAAGCCACCAAATAAATTCTTGTCGCTATTGTAACTGCCTTTGTAAGTTGCGCTTCCATTGGTGTTGTGTTTAAAGAAAATCTTAGGTCGATAATCGTTTTCAGCATAATTACTAAGTAATGTGGGTTCAACAATTAATCTCGAAGCATTAAAAATTCCAAAGGTAAAAGTGCTTTGAAATATTACTTCCGGATTAAATCTCTGAATAGGGTAGGCCGCATCCGGATTTAATGTTGCATAATCCATTAAATCTGATTKGATTTGTAGAGCTGAATCGGCATATAAACCTGCGGGCTGGTAGTCTTCCATAGCCAAATAGGTTCTGGCCAATAATGCGAAAACTGCTTGTCTGGATGGTCTTGTTTTAAATAAGGGTGTAGTGTCCAATAAAGGAATAGCTGATTTTAGGTCTCTAATGATTTGATCGTAAGTTTGTTGTAGAGTGGAGCGTTGCAATTGTATATTCACATTGTAATCCAGTCTTAAAGGTAGTCCTAATTCTGATTTTGCTGTAGCTTGTATGTAGGCTGTACAATATTCCTGAGCAAGGTTAAAAAAATCGAAAGCACGAAAGAATAAGGCGCTGCCATATATGTTATTCCATTCATCTTGTCGGGTAGTGGGGGCTTTTATCTTTTTAATGCCATCAAGGATGACGTTTGAATTTAAGATTCGTCTGTAAGAATTTTCCCAATCGGCACTAGTTTCTCCATTATAAAAGTTAGCTGTTGGAGCCCAGGTATAAGCTGATTTTTCCTGTACGGTAAAAAGTGATTGCCATGAACTATATAAGATATAAAAATCGCCAGAGGCAATTTCAGCTAAGCCACAAGCCTGATTAATATTGAAAGTCGGGGAGGTATTATCAAGTAAGGCCCGAAAATCTTCCAGGGTTTTTGGGACAATAAGGGATTGGTCTGGATTTGCTTCCAGCCAACCTTTTTTGCAAGAGGATAATACCATCATTAAAAATATGGTGGTAAATAGTGCGATTTTATTTGTTTTCATATCACTAAATATTCTTTAAAATCTGGCCTTAAATCCAATAGCAAAACTTTTGGCTATTGGGTGAGATAATCCATTTCCTGTTGCTGGTACAAGATCAGGATCTAATCCGAAATCATTTGCCTTCCAGATAATTCCCAGGTTATTTGCATAAAAATAAAGCTGTAACTGTTTTACCGGTATGTTTTTCCAGTTGGAGCGATCAAGGTCGAAACCGATACTTATGTCCTGTAAACGAATATGGTCGCCAGGTGCTACTGTAGCGGATGAACTATTGTAGAATTTATCCCGAAAATTATTTTCTCCAAAACTCGCCATCGATGGGATGTTTGTAATAGCTTCAT
Source organism: Pedobacter sp. 05L430 (assembly GCF_056397585.1). Lineage (NCBI taxonomy): Bacteria > Pseudomonadati > Bacteroidota > Sphingobacteriia > Sphingobacteriales > Sphingobacteriaceae > Pedobacter > Pedobacter sp. 05L430. Next base: position 7,751 of record NZ_JBFTNT010000302.1, read on the forward strand.
CTCCGCTTTTCTGCCAGCGATTTCCAAAATCAGCATTCATGGCTGAACTAATCTCTGTATTATACATTTCATAATAATTCACTGATGGTTTTCTGATATAATAGCCAAATTTATAGCTGATGTTGAAAGCTAATGTGAATTTTTGAAAGAAAAAAACATTACCTACCCCCCCGTAAATAGTGGGTCTTGCCGAACCATTATATTCCACATCTTGCATGGAACTGTTAAGAATGGCTTTGTAATCTTTACTAACCTCGCCATTCAGATAGCCTCTGGGGTCACCGTTTGTTGGGTCTAATCCTGCCCACTTGTAACTGTAAATTCCGTATACAGGTCTATTT
>NZ_JBFTNT010000303.1:0-4887 GCF_056397585.1 Pedobacter sp. 05L430
GTCTTTGACTGTACCGTTCATAGCAGATGTAGTTACCTGTGCATTAACTGCAGAAATAGACCCCACAAATGCCAAAACGATTACTACGATTTTAAATAGTAAAGATTTCTTCATATTGTTTTGTTTTTTTATGAATAACATCAAAAATTGATGATAGCGGCAAATTTAAATATTAATTTAATGCTCACTTTAATTTTCATGTTAAATAATTATTAATAAAGTCAAAACTTATCAACATTTAACACAGGAATTAAATATATAACCAACAGTTTATCAGTCAATTGTTTTTATCCGGCAAACTGTCTTTTGTTTTAGTAAGGTCATATGTTAACATTCTGTTTAGGTAAATCATTTACTCAAAAATCTTAAAGGAAGTATTAACGAACATTTTTTTTTATTTTTGGGCGTTTACTAAAGTTAAATTCCTTTATAATAAGATATGAACTACGATGTAATTGTAATAGGCAGCGGTCCCGGAGGATACGTAGCTGCAATCAGAGCTTCTCAGTTAGGTTTGAAAACTGCAGTTGTAGAGCGCGAATCCTTAGGTGGGATATGCCTTAACTGGGGCTGTATACCTACTAAAGCATTACTAAAAAGTGCCCAGGTGTTTGAATACATTAACCATGCTTCAGAATATGGTATCAAAACTGCTGAAGCTGAGGCTGATTTTGCAGCAGTCATTAAGCGTAGCCGTGGCGTTGCTGATGGTATGAGCAAAGGGGTTCAGTTCTTAATGAAAAAGAACAAAATTGATGTAATAATGGGTTCAGGTAAAGTTAAACCTGGAAACAAGGTAGAAGTTAAAGCTGCTGATGGTTCTCAAAAAGAATACACTGCGACTAACATTATATTAGCTACAGGAGGAAGATCAAGAGAATTACCTAATTTAAAACAGGATGGTAAAAAAGTAATTGGCTACAGACAAGCTATGGTTTTACCTGAGCAGCCAAAATCTATGGTTGTTGTTGGTTCTGGTGCTATAGGTGTAGAATTTGCCTATTTCTACGCTACCTTAGGTACTAAGGTTACCGTTGTTGAGTTTATGGACAATGTTGTTCCTGTTGAAGATGAAGATGTATCTAAGCAATTATTACGCAGCTTTAAAAAAGCAGGTATAGAGGTGATGACCTCTTCAAGTGTTGAATCTGTTGACACTAGCGGTGCTGGCTGCAAAGTACAGGTTAAAACGGCATCAGGTATGCAAACGCTTGAATGTGATATCGTTCTTTCTGCTGCTGGTGTGGTTGCAAACATCGAAAACTTAGGTTTAGAAGAAACTGGCATCAAAACTGAAAAAGGTAAAGTAGTTGTTGATGAATTCTACAATACTTCTGTAAAAGGTTATTATGCTATTGGTGATATTGTTGGCGGACAAGCGCTGGCTCACGTTGCTTCGGCAGAAGGTATTATTTGTGTAGAAAAAATTGCCGGTCACAAACCTGAGCCTTTAGACTACAACAATATCCCGGGGTGTACTTATTGCAGTCCTGAAATTGCTTCGGTAGGTTATACTGAAAAAGCTGCCAAAGCTGCAGGATATGAATTGAAAATCGGGAAATTCCCATTCTCTGCTTCAGGTAAGGCAAGTGCCGCAGGTGCTAAAGATGGTTTCGTTAAATTAATATTTGACGCTAAATACGGAGAATTATTAGGCGCCCATATGATTGGTGCTAACGTTACAGAAATGATTGCTGAAATTGTTGTTGCCCGTAAACTGGAAACGACAGGTCATGAAATGATTAAATCTGTTCACCCTCACCCTACTATGAGTGAAGCGATTATGGAAGCCGCTGCTGATGCATATGGAGAAGTAATCCACTTATAAGAATCATTTTTGCATTAACATATTTGGAAAAAGGCCGCGCAATGCGGCCTTTTTCATTAATTTTAAAATATGAATCTACATACTATAAATACAGGCTTATTTAAACTTGATGGAGGCGCCATGTTTGGTGTGGTACCTAAATCCATCTGGCAAAAAACAACGCCATCTGATGCGAATAACATGTGCACCTGGGCAATGAGGTGCTTGTTAATTGAAGACGGTGATAGATTAATATTAATAGATAATGGTATCGGTGATAAACAGGATGAAAAATTTTTAGGTCATTATTACTTACATGGTGATGATACCTTAGACAAGTCTTTGGCTGCAAAAGGTTTTTCAAGAGACGATATAACTGATGTTTTTTTAACGCACCTGCATTTCGATCACTGTGGTGGTTCAATAATGCGTGTTGGCGACAAACTTAGACCAGCATTTAAAAATGCTTTCTATTGGAGCAACCAAAAACACTGGGACTGGGCCGTAAACCCAAACGAAAGAGAAAAGGCGTCTTTTTTAAAAGAAAACATCTTACCTATTCAGGACAGTGGTCAACTTCGGTTTATTGAAGATGTTGATGGAGTTCAATTTCACGATGGCATCAATATTCGATTTGCATACGGGCATACAGACGCAATGATGTTACCCCAAATCAAATATAAGGATAAGACAATTGTTTATATGGCTGACCTGCTTCCTTCTATTGGACACATCCCCTTACCTTATGTTATGGCGTACGACATGTTCCCACTGCAAACATTAAAGGAAAAGAAGTCTTTTTTACAGGAAGCAACTGATAATGGCTATATCCTTTATCTGGAACATGATGCCGTAAATGAATGCTGTACTTTACAGCAGACAGAAAAAGGCATAAGGCTAGATCAGACTTTTGATTTAAAAAGCATCACTAATCCTTAAACAAAAAAATAATAATTGTTTGGTTTTGTTTAGTTTTTTATAAATTGGTTTATTAAAACAGTCTACTTTAAAAATAAATTAAAAAAAGATTATGGGCAAATTTGAAATCACAACAAGAAAGAATGGAGAATTCCAATTTAATTTAAAGGCAGGAAATGGCCAGGTAATTTTAACTAGCGAAGGGTATTCAAGCAAAAGTGGATGTACCAACGGAATTGAGTCTGTAAAGAAAAACTCTCAGGACGATGGTAAATACGAGAAAAAAACATCATCAAATGGCAAACCTTATTTTAATTTAAAAGCAACTAACGGGCAAATTATTGGCAACAGCGAAATGTACGAAAGTGTTGCAAGCAGAGATAACGGCATTGAGTCGGTTAAAAAAAATGCCCCTGACGCAGAGATTTCAGATTTGACTTAAATATCTATTTATATATTTTGTAAGAGCCTGATTAACTTCAATGTTGATCAGGCTCTTGTTTTATAGGTTTATGCCATGGCCAACGCCGTCATTCTGCTTCGTAATCCCGAGAACCAAGGGATCTCTTGCTTATACAAACTTGCTTAGAAGCTATTTTATGGCCAGGAGATCTCTCCTATCGTCGAGATGACGAGTGAACTATAAGATGACGGTGGGCTCTCCAAAATCACCTGCGAAACTCCAGGATATCGCCAGGCTGGCAGTCCAGAACATTGCATATCGCATCCATAGTTTCCAATCTGATTGCTTTTGCCTTTCCAGTTTTTAATATAGAAAGGTTAGACATTGTTACTCCTACCCTCATGCTAAGCTCTGTTAAAGACATCTTTCTTTTAGCAAGCATTACGTCTAAGTTTATAATTATTGGCATGATATGTTTTTATTATAAGTCATTAATCAATGCAATTAATATTCCCCTATTTTCCCCATTTTTAAAGATGCTAATTATGTTTTATTTCCTGACATCATAAAGACAAACATTTATTTTGGCTTTAGACGGCCTCAATTATTGTTGTAAAACACAATATTAACATTGATATTCAATAACAACACTATGTTTTACAATATAACGACATTGATACTGACAAAAGTATTTTGGAATAATTTTTGCTGCTAAATTATTGTATAATTAATACGTGTAAAGTGTAACGTTTTCAGTAATTTATGTTTTCTAATTGCCTTAAAATTCTTACTTTTGCACGTTCAAACACATAAAGAGTACCAAAGCATATAAATGAGACAACTCAAAATCACGCAATCGATTACCAATCGCGAAAGTCAATCTCTAGACAAATACCTTCACGAAATTGGTAAAGTGGATTTAATTACCGCGGAAGAAGAAGTAATATTAGCAAGAAAAATACGTGAGGGCGATCAGGCTGCGTTAGAACGTTTAACTAAAACCAATTTGCGCTTCGTGGTTTCGGTAGCAAAACAATATCAAAACCAGGGTTTAACTTTAGGGGATTTAATTAACGAAGGAAATCTGGGCCTAATTAAGGCTGCCAAGCGTTTTGATGAGACAAAAGGTTTTAAATTTATCTCATATGCTGTTTGGTGGATTCGTCAGTCTATTTTGCAGGCAATTGCTGAGCAAAGCCGTATTGTTCGTTTACCGCTTAACCAGGTTGGATCTTTAAGTAAAATCAGTAAGGCCTTCTCTAAATTAGAGCAGGAATATGAGCGCGAACCGTCTCCTGAAGAATTGGCAGATATCCTGGAAACAACTGTTGATAAGATTTCTGACACATTAAGTAACTCAGGAAGACACGTATCAATGGATGCTCCATTTGTTCAGGGTGAAGAAAATACGCTACTGGACGTATTGGAAAATCATGAGCCTAATACAGATAGCAGTCTTATAAACGAATCTCTTTCTGAAGAAATTAAGCGTTCATTGTCTACTTTAACAGAAAGAGAACGTGAAATTATTGTTCTTTTCTTTGGATTAAGCACAAATCATCCACTATCTCTTGAAGAGATTGGAGAGAAGTTCAATTTAACACGTGAGCGTGTACGTCAGATAAAAGATAAGGCACTTCAGCGTTTGCGTCATACCTCAAGAAGCAAGATCTTAAAATCTTACTTGGGATAGAAAGTTATTTGTTTAATCGGCCTCATCCTGAAATAAATTCAGGATGACGTAGCATAAGAAATATAT
>NZ_JBFTNT010000304.1:0-6465 GCF_056397585.1 Pedobacter sp. 05L430
GCTTTAAACCAAAGTGATAAGAATGTATATGTTCAGAGGGTTTTGTTAAATGGAAAACAACTTGCTGGAACTACCATAAAGCATTCTGATATTACGGGTGGGGGGAAACTGACGTTTTATATGACATCTAAACCGGTTAAGAAATAAAGGTTTTAAATAATGCTAAACAGAAAAGGCCGATATAACTATCGGCCTTTTCTGTTTAATCGCTGAATTCATTTCTAAACAAACGCAGGCACATCTGATCTCGGATCATTGCCCTGAATTTGATTTCTTCTTATATCCGATATTTCGGTTGGTTTTTTAATTATTTTTTTGTTTAAACCACTTGCTGCATTATACAGCAGGATACTTCCCAGCGCTACTTCTTCTATACCAGTAAACGGATGTTGACGAATATTTCTGATTCCCTTTTGTAAGATATATACACCCGCAATTACAGAGATCAGTCTTTTTCCGGTATTTAAATCTTTCGCTTCGTAACCAGCAAGCGAAGTATTTACCACAGATAGCACGAATCTCTCTTTTATTTTCCCAAACATATTATTCTTAATTTAATTCTATTGACCAAACATTTCTATTGAATGTACATTAATCATACCGAATGAACATTGGACGCATTATTTTTGTTTGATTATTTTCTCTAAAACCATTTTTATCGCCTTGTCTACAACTGCCGCCGGATTTTTACTGAATTCGAAATTAACCCGGCTTGCAAGTATTGCATTTACTGACAGGGCTTTATGTCCTAAAGCTTTTGCCAACGCATAAATTCCTGCGGTTTCCATTTCTAAGTTAGTAATTCTATAGTTACTATGCTGAAAATTATTTAATAAATTGATAAAATCAGGTATGGCATTCTTAGCTCTTACCTGTCTGCCTTGTGGTGCATAGAAACCTGGAGCAGTTACTGTGATTCCTTTTTCCATATCACTTCCTATGGTATTCAGCAATACATTGTCGGCGGCTGTAAGGTAAGGGGTAATGCCTTTAATATGCGAAAACCGTGATTTAAAGGCATCTAGAATGCTATGTTCATCACCAGATAGTTCATTAATGTAGTATTGCATTAAGGCATCCAGTCCGAGGCCAAATGAAGAAGCAAGTATGGTTCCCATGGGTATGTCGGGCTGTATAGCACCTGAGGTACCAATGCGAATAATATCTAATGAGGTTAATTCTTTTTTAACTTCCCGCTTTTCAAAATCAATGTTTACAAGGGCATCAAGTTCATTAAAAACGATGTCGATGTTATCTGTTCCAATGCCTGTAGAAATTACGGTAATGCGCTTTTTATCTAAATAACCTGTATGGGTTATAAATTCACGTTTTCCTTTTTTAAGCTCTATGCTATCGAAGTGTTTAGAAACTTCAGAAACCCTGTCTGGATCACCAACTGTAATTACTGTTTGAGCCAAGTCTTCGGGCAGCAGGCTCAGGTGGTAGATGGTACCATCCTGATTAATAATCAGGTCTGCTTCAGATATTTTATTTCCCATATGTTCTCAATCTTATCTAATTTACCTAATACTGTATTTAAATTTGCCTTTCTTACCTCAAACTGTATCACACAAGCGTTGTCAAAATTTTGATTAAGGATGTTCAACTGCTCGTCTTTCATTAGGCGCATTACATCATTCATAGCCAGATAATCGAAGGTGATTTCGTAAATATCGTTTAGTGTTTTTTCTACAACATTGGCTTCTTTAATTGCTTCTGCAGCAGCAGTTTTATAGGCGTTAATTAAACCGGGTACACCGAGTAAAGTGCCGCCGAAATACCTTACCACTACAATAAGGATATTTGTTATATCAGCCGAGAGCAGTGTGTTTAAAATAGGTCTGCCGGCTGTGCCAGATGGCTCGCCATCATCTTGAATTCGGAATACGCTTCTATCAGGACTTAAACGCAATGCCCAGCAAAAATGACGTGCTTTTGGATGTTCTGACCGAAGATTTTGAAGTATATTTTTTACTTCTTCATCAGAACGTATGGGGTATGCATAAGCAATAAATTTGCTTCCTTTATCCTTAAAAACCCCTTCGGAAGCAGCGGATATGGTTTTATAGGTGTCATCAAATAGCATAAATCTTAGATAGTGTTATTAAAATAATGGCGGCCAGCGCTAAAAACAGACCCCAGTAGTTCAATTTGTTTAGTTTTTCTTTGAAAACAAATATTCCGATAAGGCTGCCCAGGATAATTACACCCATATTCATACTGGCAAATACGGTTGATGGGTTTTGTGCCATTGCACCATGCGCTTTAAGGTAGAACAGGATATTGAAGAAGTTAAAGAAGCCTAACACACAGCCACAAAGGAAGTTAACCAGTTCCAGCTTTTGGTTTTTGAATGCCCTGAAATATAGGATGGCAACAATTGAAATGGTAAAAGCTAAGATGAAGACGATGGTTAATGAAGTAGTATAAGGTATTGATTTGATCTGTGCAACCTGCTTAAAAAGTATGTCTATTATCCCAAAACCTACAAAAACTACAAGCGGGTAAAACCAGCTGCCAATGGTAATTCTTTGCGTTGTTTTCTTATGTAAAGTAAAAAATATGGCTACAAAGCCAATAGCAAGTCCGCAGATTTTAGTGATGGTAAAGTGTTCTTTGAATAGGAAATAGGAGGCCAGGATTGGAATAAATAAGGATAATCGCTGTGCAATGTCTGTTCTGGCGATGCCAATGTTTCTGATTGAACCTGCAAGGAACCAAAAAATAAGTGGCAGCAAGATTCCAAGACCTAAATAAATATCGTAATGTGAAGTGGAGGCAAGGTCTTTGAAGCTGGGTTTAAAAAAGAAAATACTTAAGCCAATAGCAAAGAGGTAATTCCACGTAACTGCCTGAAGGATATTGATTTTATATCTTTTGGCAAACTTTAGTAGTACGCCAACAGTAACGCTGCAAAAAATGCTTATTAGCAGGTAAATCATTTGTTTTGGTTATTTTGATAGATAGTTAATTTGTCTTTTTCTACRTAGTGTTCTTCTGTTATTATTCCATTGATTACAGGAGATGCGATGCCGTCTGACCAAGAGGTGGCAGAGGTGAAAACTCTTGCCTCATCCCATAAATTGCCCTGAATAAATTGGTTAAGGATATTTGCTCCGCCTTCAATAATGACAGATTGGATATCCATAAGATACAGCTGGAAAGCTATTTTTTGTGGCAGGTAGTACTGCATATCTTCCATCTGAATGAAGTGAACATTGTTTTGTACTTCTGTTTTTACTTCATTTATAACGATGGTTTTTGCGCTGTTATTATATATGTGGTTATTGGCAGGAACATGCAGATTGCGGTCAATAAGTATCCTTACCGGGTTTTTACCGGGCCATTCTCTGGCGCTTAATTGAGGATTATCGGCAATTGCGGTTTGCTTTCCAATAAGTATGGCGTCTTCTTCGGTTCGCCATTTATGTACCAGTTTTTTTGAAAGTGGACCGCTTATCCATTGTTGTACAGTGTTTTTTGGTGCAAAGTATCCGTTTGCTGTTGTAGCCCATTTAAGAATTATGAATGGACGTTGTTGCTTTATCCTGGTAAAAAAGCGACGGTTAAGGTACCTGCATTCGTTTTCCAGAATGCCTGTTTCTACTTTAATACCCGCATTTTGCAGCTTTTCTATTCCTTTTCCGTTTACATCTGCAAATGGGTCTGTATTACCGATAACAACCTTTTTTATTCGGTGTTTAATGAGCAGATCTGCACAGGGAGGGGTTTTGCCAAAGTGAGCGCAGGGCTCTAAACTTACGTAAGCTGTTGCATTTGATAGCAATTCGGCTGCTTTATCGCGATGGTTTTTCAGAACATCGTTTATGGCATTTACTTCTGCATGGGCTTCGCCGAATTTTTTGTGGTATCCTTCGCCAATTATTTGACCATTATTTACTATTACACATCCTACAAGTGGGTTTGGGCTAACACTTCCGATTCCCATTTTTGCCAATTCAAGGCAGCGTTGCATATATAGTTGGTCTGTCATTACAGCAAAAGTAAGGTATATTGTTCGATTTACTTACTTTTGCATAGCATGAATTTAAAGCAATTATTGCATCATTTTACGAATGAGTTAATAGCCATTTACGATGAACAGGAAATAATTTCTATTTTCAATATTACTGTGGAGCATATTTCTGGTTTCAATAGGAGCCAATTGATGCTAAATGCAGATGCTGAAATAGAGGATGTTAAGTATAATGAGTATTTACTGGCATTGAGCAGATTGAAAACCGGTGAGCCTTTGCAATATGTTATTGGGGATACTGTTTTTTATGGTTTAACTTTTAAAGTTAGTGGCGCTGTATTGATTCCGCGACCGGAAACAGAAGAGCTGGTTGATTGGGTTATAGAAAGATGTGGTTCAGATCAGTCTAAAACGCTTAAGAATGGTAGTATTTTGGATATTGGTACCGGGAGCGGTTGTATCGCCATTTCACTGAAAAAGAACCTGGATAACTTTAAAGTAAGTGCTATTGATGTTTCAGAAAGTGCTTTGGCAATTGCCAGCGAGAATGCGCAGCTAAATAATGCTGAAATTAACTTTATTCATGCGGATATTCTGAGCTATAAAAGTACTGAAATGTACGATGTGATAGTGAGTAACCCACCTTACATTACAATGGAAGAGCAAAAGGCTATGCATAAAAATGTATTGGAAAACGAGCCTCATTTAGCCCTGTTTGTATCTAATGAAGAGCCTTTGATATTTTATGAGGCAATTGCAGAATTTGCACTTCGTAATTTGAATGAGAATGGTCTTTTGTGTTTCGAGATTAATGAATATTTAGGTAAAGAGACAGTACAAATGTTATCTGATAAATCATTTATAAACATAGAGTTAAGAAAAGATATGCAGAAGGTATGTGGACTGATGCTTTTTTTTATTCCCGCCTTTAAAGCTAAAGCTTTGATCATGGTAAAAACGGAGATTCTYGATAAACCGGTTCCGCCACGATTTAGAAAGATGTAGTCTTCAAATCCTTTCTTAATGCTAATATGTACCCTGGATTCTTCTATATAGATTTTAATGAATTTTAAGGCACTGGCCCCAATTGGCACTATACGCTCTTTATTTCCTTTTCCAATTACCTTTATGTACTCGCTTTCGTAATGTATATTGGATATTCTTAAACTGATAAGTTCTGTAACCCTTAGTCCGCATCCGTAGAGTACTTCAAGGATTGCTTTGTTTCGCATCCCATCTGGTTTGGATGCATCTATGGCCTCAATTAATTGGTTGATTTCGATAATGTTGAGCGTATCAGGTAGCTTACGTGATAACCTGGGTGATTCTAACAGGGCTGTAGGATCTATAGTAATGATCTGCTCCAATAAAAGGAAACTAAAGAACGACTTTAGGCCCGATATTACTCTGGCTTGTGTGCTTGGGAGCATTCCGAGTTCATTTATCCATGTGATAAATAACTTTAAGTCGTTACTTGTAACATCCTTTAAATTAGTGTGTTTATTTATAGAGTCGAAGTACTGGAACAACTTATCGATATCGGTAAGATAGGCATCAATAGAGTTGCCGGACAGCGAGCGCTCCAGTTTTAGATAGTCTTTAAACGATTTTAAGTAGGGGTTATTAATCACACAAAAATTTTCTGATGTAAGTTTTTAGCTTTAAGTTTGAACTGATGAAGATACAAATTATTAACGGCCCAAATTTAAACCTTTTAGGGGTTAGGGAGCCTGGTATTTATGGAAATTTAAGCTTTGATCAATATATTCCGCAATTGCGTGAAATGTATAGCATCTTTGAGATTGATTATTATCAGAGTAATGTTGAGGGTGAGCTTGTAAATAAACTGCATGAGGTTGGGTTTGATTATGATGGTATTGTACTTAATGGTGGTGCTTATACGCATACTTCTGTAGCTATTGCTGATGCAATTGCAGCTATTAAAACGCCTGTAATTGAAGTTCATATCTCTAATATTTATGCAAGAGAGGAGTACAGACATGTTTCACTTACAGGTAAGAACTGTAGAGGCGTATTAACGGGATTTGGGATGGATGGTTACAGACTGGCAATTGAAAGTCTGTTAAAGGGCTAGAAAGCATGCAGATTAAAATTTGTTTATTGATGGCCGTTTGTTCGGCTATAGGTTTTGGCGCTGTTGCACAAACTGATGTTACTGAAAAAGAGATCCTGGGTCATATCTCATTTCTTGCTTCGCCAAAAATGGCTGGCCGTTTCCCTGGAACTAAAGAAAACAAAAAGGTTGTAAGTTATCTGATTAAAGACTTTAAAAAGGCTGGTATTAAGCCTGTTAATGGTAGTTATGTTCAGGAATTTATTGCTAAAATACGGGTGAAAAAAGGGGTGACAGATACCCCAAGAGTTAAAACCCAGAATGTTGTGGGTTTTATTGAAGGTAGTGATCCGGTTTTAAAGCATGAATTTATTGTGCTTGGCGCACATTATGATCATTTGGGAATGGGTGGACC
>NZ_JBFTNT010000305.1:0-6872 GCF_056397585.1 Pedobacter sp. 05L430
GTTCCTGATATTAATCTGGCCTATTTAAGTGGGTTTTATAAACTTGATGACCAGAGTACCCTGGGGAGCTCTTTAAGGTATTTTTCTTTGGGTGAAATACAGTTCGTAGACATTAACCAGCAAGATCTAGGAGTTTATAGTCCAAATGAACTAGCATTGGACGTAACCTATGCCAGAAGATTTGGCAGCTCGTTTTCACTAGGTACCTCATTGAGATACATTTATTCCAATTTGTTGTCAGGTCAGTTTGCAGCAGGACAGCAAACGCAGGCTGGCTCAGCAATTGCAGTTGATGTTTCTGCATATTACAAAAAACCGACTATTTTCCTGGGTAAAGATGCGATCCTCTCCGCCGGAATTAACATCTCAAATATTGGAACAAAAATCAGCTATGTACAGGGTGGGGAAAAGAACTTTCTGCCCACAAACTTTAAAATAGGAGGAGCCTCAACCTTTTTAATCGACGATTACAATCAGTTTACTTTTGCGCTTGATTTTAACAAGCTTCTGGTGCCAACTCAACCAATATATGATGAAAATGGAAGGATCTTAGCGGGAAAGGATCCTGATCGCTCGGTACCATCTGGAATATTTGGTTCATTTAGCGACGCTCCGGGAGGATTTTCAGAAGAATTAAGGGAAGTTAATATCGCTGCAGGCGTGGAGTATTGGTACAACCAGCAGTTTGCGCTAAGAGCCGGGTATTTTTATGAGAACCCGCAAAAGGGTGATAGAAGATATTTTACACTTGGTGCCGGATTAAAATACAATGTCTTCAATATCGATTTTGCGTATCTGGCGGCCAATGCACAAAAGAGTCCATTGGCAAATACATTACGCTTTACATTGCTTTTCAATTTTGGCGATGCCAAATAACAGTATATAACAACATAATTTAACAAATGAAAATTAAAGTAGGGTTTGGGTTCGATGTGCATCAGTTAAAGGATAATCACCCATTTGTAGTAGGCGGAGTTCATCTGGAACATCATAAAGGAGCTTTTGGCCATTCCGATGCAGATGTTTTGCTCCATGCAATTTGCGACGCCTTGTTAGGCGCTGCGAATTTAAGAGACATTGGCTTTCATTTTAAGAATACCGACCCTCAGTGGAAAGGAATAAGCAGTCTGATCCTCCTAAAGGAAAGTGTAAAGCTTCTTAAAGACAAGGGATGGCAGATTGGTAATATCGATGCAATGCTTTGCCTGGAAGCGCCAAAAATTAATCCCCATATTCCCCAGATGCAAAAGAATATAGCGGAAGCAATTGGAATGTCTATTGATGATATTTCTATAAAAGCGACCACCAATGAGCAAATGGGCTTTATAGGCAGGGAAGAGGGCGTAGTCGCCTACGCGGTATGCCTTATCGAGAAATAGAAAAACCGGAGGGCTGTAAAGCTTTCCGGTTTCCTAAAAATCAAAAAAGTACCTATTATTCGTCAAGGTATCCAAATTTACCCTGGTTGTAATCATTTATCGCTTGCTGTACCTCTTCTGGCTTGTTCATTAAGAAAGGTCCGTACTGAGCAATCGGTTCATTTATCGGCTCGCCGCTTAATATCAGGATAATGCAGTTTTCCAAGGCCTCAGCTGTTATTATCGAACCGTCATTTTTGAAATGAACAAACTGATCAGTTTTGGCAATTTCAGTATCATTAATTTTTACACGACCTTCTATAACTACAAAACCAGTATTGTGTCCGGCAGGAAAATTAAAAAATGCTTTGCCTCCTTCATTTAGCCGGGCATTGAATAAATTAAGTGGGGTAAAGGTGGTTGCAGACCCTCTGGTCCCGTTATAGTCACCTGCAATTACCTCAATTTCACCAGCTCCATTCTCCAGATTGTATTTTGCCATCTCGCTATGCTTTACATCCTGATACCTTGGTGAGGTCATTTTATCTTTTGCAGGTAAATTCACCCACAACTGAACCATTTGAAAGGCTCCGCCTTTTTTACTGAACTGCTCTTCATGATATTCTTTATGTAATATCCCACTTCCAGCGGTCATCCATTGCACATCACCGGGATAAATTACACCGCTGTTGCCTGCGCTGTCATGATGTGCAACTGCGCCATGGTATGCAATGGTTACCGTCTCAAACCCTCTATGAGGATGAACACCTACACYTCTGGGCTCGTTACGTGCAGAGAATTCTATCCTGGCGTTATAGTCCAGCAGAAAGAATGGACTCATTTTAATTTTATAACCTTTCGGAAAAAAATTGTGCACCMTAAAGCCATCGCCAACCATATGAGACCAGCTTTTGTATTGCCCCATGGATCAGTTGCGATACCACCAAATTCAGCATTCAATTCTACCGGTTTGGTAACGCCTTTAACTGTCAGATTTCCATTTAAAATGTAATCATCACCGTCTTTTGTTAATGAGGTAGATTCAAAAGTGATTTTAGGGAAATTTTCTGCATCAAAAAAATCAGCACTTTTTAAGTGATTGTCTCTGTCAGCGTTTCCGGTATTGATAGAGGAGGTTTCGCCTTCAAAAGTAACCTTTCCGTTTTCGAAATCGTCACCTTCTGAAGTTAATGTCGCGCTGATCAGGTGCAAACTACCGGTTACAGTAGTAATCATTAAGTGTTTAACTTTAAATTGTAATTCGCTGTGGGTCGGGTCTAAAACCCATTGTGTAGTTGCCATAATATTGTTTTTTTAAGTTGTTCTTTAATTACAACACAAAATTACAAACAGATGTTTGGCCCCACATTGACCTATGATAAGAAAACACTAAGGTTTAAAATGCTTATGCGCCAGGTCTTTACGGACCCTGCTTAATGATTCAGGTGTAATGCCTAAATAAGAGGCAATCATCCACTGTGGCACCCTTAAGGTAAGATTTGGATATAATTTTATAAAATTCAGATAGCGTTCTTCGGCTGTAGCACTTAAAAGCATATTGATCCTTTTCTGCATAAACCGGATGGAATTATTGAGCATGGTGCTATTAAGGTCACTCATGCAGGGAACATGCTTTGCAGCATCATTCATAAAATCCTTGTTTACTGCAATAGCTGTTGTAGGCTCAATGGCATCAATAAAAAACTCTGATGCTTCATTGAACATCCCGTTACGTTCCGAAAGCCACCATTGTTCGGGGGCAAACTGAATGATATGCGTCTTCCCCTTACTATCTATTGAATAACTGCGTAACAGACCACTTAAAACAAAAAAGCCATGAGATAAAACTTCGYCCTTCATCAGGATCATCTCGTTTTTATCGAAGGTTTTTACTTTAAGTTTGTCAGAAATGAGGCCAAACTGCTCATCAGTTATCGCTACTTTGTTTTTTAAATAAGTTTTAAATGGCTCAAGTAAGGCTGTCATAGATAAAATCTATTTCTTGTCTATTTTAACATTGGAAAAATCTACGCCACACTTGCAGTTGGAACCACAGCCACCATTTTTAGGTGCTATTGAGCGATAAACGATGCGGCCAACATAAAATAATGCCCCCGCAAACAGTATAATTACCAGAATAGTCTGAATATCCATATCCCAAAATTAGTTAATGCCTGCTTCTCGCAGGTCTGTTAATTGTAAATTTACTTTTCCATAAGGCCAATCGTGCCACCAACCCAATCAAAGTCTTTATTGTATCTCACGCCAATCATTTTTCCTCTGCTTAAGCGTGCTAAATTAATGCACAACTGGGGCTCCTGGCCATCCGCCCATAAATACATCAATCTGATTTCCAGTTTTACCCCACCATCCGGCGATTGCACAATGGGCTCATAAACAACTTTTCGCTGAAGTATCCAATTCTTCGGGTCTTTAATTTCAGCGATGTCCGCTTTTGTTACATCAATAATCACACCCATGCCTGCAAAAGAAAACAAGGGTTTTAAAACATAGTTTTCGAGATCTGAAGGGATTTCAGTTAACGTATCTAGGAAATGAGTTTCTGGTACAAATTCGCTTTTCAAAAAGGGCATGGTATATTTACTGATCCTGTAAAACCAGTTTGGGTGTGTGATCCATTCCACATCAATTTCTGATCGGGGATCAAAGCATTGCTCAAAAAGAGCTGTTTTATCTTCAACTTCATCAAAAATCAATCGGTTGTAAATCCTTTTTAACCGTATTTTTTTTCCTTCCTCTTTATAGAATAGCGCATTCCCTTCTTTAAAGATATCTGTCAGGCTCAAAATTTTTATACCTAAATATTTTTGGGTAATTAAAAAATCAATTGCTGTTTTTTGATTCGGCGCATCAATATCCATTAGTGCTACCTCCTGAGGTGCGTAATCGCCAATAATTACCCTTTTAAGTAGGCTAACGTATTTCTGCTCATCCAATCCATTAAAAAACGGGGTTAAAGCCGCAGGCAATTCATACGACTCCTTATAAACCCTCCCCAGCTCAGGCTGAAATCCATATAAGGAGGGGAAACCCTGCATTTCAATTAGCTTTGGTGTCAAAAGACCATTTGCATCCTTGCATATCCCAAAATCGAAAGTTAAAAAATGCGGGTGTTCATTTTCATTTGGAACATTCCAATTTGAGGGAATAGCATCTTTAGTAAGTGCCTTAAAGTCAGGCTGCTTTATGAGTTTTATGATTTCTTCCCCTGCATCAATTAGTTTCTTCTGCAGATCTGAAGGAATAAACACAGGAGTTTCGGCAACTCTAAAAGGGATGCTTGTTAATCCGGATTCCAGAATTTTTAAAAAGCTTTTGTACTTCTGTTCCGTGAAGGAACTGTTAAACTGGCCCCTGTATTTGCTAATCATAGTTACGCTTCCTGTAAGGCATTTAATGCCTCAGTTAAAAAGTTAGGCAGAATAACACTCTGCGTGAGTTTAATTCTATCAGGATTGTCAAGACTTGACAACATGTCTTCATATTTTTCCTGCCCGTAACTCTCGGTAATTGCTTTCTTCTTATCATCCTGTAACAGATACATTTTCATCCCAACAGGATCTGCCTCGGGATGAAACTGTGTTCCGATTATTTCGTTGGTAAAACGAACCGACATTACACAGCGTTCCAAATCAACATGTGGTCTTTCTTTTTCCAAAGCCAAGACCTTGGCCTGCGAGTTGGAAAATAGCACATCATCAGGATTTATCACCTGCCAGTCGCGACTGTCAACAGCATATAATGGATTAGGTAAACCACTAAAAATTAAATCATTTTCCCCTTCTTCCGTTAAAAACACAGGAAAAATGCCAAAAGCGGTTGATTTTCGTCTGATCACTTCTCCAACATGATACTTTCTGCAAGCCATTTGAAAAGAGTGACAGATTAAAAAAACGTGTTTTTTCTGTTGGCTGATCTGATTATGGGTTTCTATTTTACCTAGCAGGTTAAAAAAGTCACTTTCCCATTTTTCCCCCACACCATCAAAGGGACTTCCCGGGCCCCCGCTTGAAATATAGATATCATAATGCTCATCAGGGATTTCTCCCCGCTGTCTTAAGTCAAAAATATCATACCCCAGATCTATATCATTCTCCACGCGATAGCGCAACAAGATTTCCTGTATCCCACGCATCCCCTGGTTGGTCACGCCATTATTCATGTCAATTACGGCAACCCTAATCTTATTTCTATCTATTATGCTCACTGCTTAGCCCCAATTAATGTTTGAGTAGTAATGTAGTCTACTACGGCCTCAAAGTTACCACTTTGTTCGTAAACAGCCAATTGCCTATCAGCCCCGGTTCCATTCTCAAGTATTTTAAGTACATAGTTGATCTCATTTCTGCAGCCCAGATCATCTACCACATCGTCAATAAAATCCAGTAATTCCAATATCAGATTTCTGCAGTTTACCTCCATCTCCTTACCAAAATCAATTAGATTCCCGTCAATGCCGTAACGGGCAGCCCTCCATTTATTTTCATTTATCAGGGCTCTGGAATAGCTGATAAATTTCATATTCTGCAGGCGTAGTTTATACAACTTGGCACAAAGGGCCTGAAATAAGGCTACAAAAGCCATGGTTTCATCAATCAACATTGGACAATCGCAAATCCTGAACTCTATGGTTTCAAAGAAAGGGTGTACCCTGATGTCCCACCATATTTTTTTGGCATTGTCAATGCTATTGGTCTTAATGAGCAGCTTAACATAGTTGTCGTAATCTTCAATGCTATTGAAAATATCAGGAATGCCCGTCCTGGGGAACTTATCAAACACCTTAGTTCTAAAAGATTTGTATCCCGTGTTCCTGCTTTCCCAGAAGGGGGAATTGGTAGATAGGGCAAACACATGCGGTAAAAAATAGCGCACCTGATTTGCAATATGAATGGCAAGCTCCCTGGATTGGAAACCGACATGTACATGTAAGCCAAAAATCAGATTGGATCTTGCAGCCTCCTGCAACTCATTTACGATTTCACTATAACGTGGATGCTCAGTGATCAGCTGTTTTTCCCAATGGGAAAAAGGATGTGTGCCTGCCGCACCAATTCTTAACCCTTGCTCCCCTGCCAGCTGCGAAACCGTATACCTTAATTGCGAGATTTCGGCTCGTGCCTGCTCCGTGTTTTTACAAATTCCTGTTCCTACTTCTACAACAGCCTGATGCATTTCAGCTTTAACCTGATCTTTATGTATTTTTTGAGCCGCTTCAACTATTTTTTGATCATGTGAGGTAAGTTCACGGGTTACCGGATCAACCACCATGTATTCTTCTTCTACACCAAGCGTAAATTCATTCATCATAATTCATTCCCTCCTGTTTATCCCTGATTATTTTTTTGTAGCGGGAGCTTTTTTAGGTTTGGTTTTACCGTCTAATGATAACCCTGCCGCCGAGGCTTTAACATACGCTCCCCATGTTAAATTGTCTTGCCCGTCGATTTGAGCCTTTGCTCTTTCTATTGCATACTGTGCCGAGGTTTCAAC
>NZ_JBFTNT010000306.1:0-4836 GCF_056397585.1 Pedobacter sp. 05L430
GGTTACGCAGGTAAGTTCCCTTTCTTGTCCAGTTACCTTCCTGGATAATTCCCCGGTACATGTCTACAATATACACACATCCATCTGGGCCTGTTACACTGTTTACAGGTCTGAAGTTCATGTCTGTAGAAGCAATAAATTCTTCTTTCTCGTATGCATTTTTTAGGGTTATTTTACCATTGGTGTTCGTAACCTTGGCTCTTCTGATCAGTCTGCCTACCGGTTCACAGATCAATAAATCTCCTTTCAGATCATCTGGTAACGAGTTGCCTCTGAAAACAGACTGACCTGTACAAGCTGTAAAATGATTTAGTGTACTGTCCGGACGTAATCGGCCTAAACCTCCCTGAACATCTGGTGTAGAAATTATAGGCCAGACATCCTGAAATTTATCATTATACTGTTCGCCAAGGTCCAAATATCCAAAGTAGGGATTTTGTTGGAAGTTTACTGCAGGAGCTTCGCCACCGGCGGATGAAAAAAACAATCGACCGTAGTTGTCATTCGCAAGACCCCACTGACCGCCTGAACCTTCATGCTGATTCTCAGGTTTTAATAAACCATCCTCAAATTTGTAACGAACGTTTTCTACAGTTACATAGATCTTATTGTCAAGATTCCACACTAAACCGCTTCGCTGATGCTCCAGATTACTTTTGTTTTCAGACTCATTTTTGAAAACCATTTTCTTTTCATCGGCCACGCCATCTCCATTGGTATCACGATAACTATAAATACTATTGTCAAAAGTTTCTGCAACCAAAAGGCGGTCATCAAGTGGAAGGATCATTCTTGGAAGTAATAACTTATCAAGAAAAACTACTGATTTATCCATTTTTCCATCACCATTGGTATCTTCTAGTCTTTTAATGGTACATATCGGCTTCATCTCATCTGTACCTTCAGCGTCCTGCATATAGGTATTCATCTCTGCAACGTACATGCGTCCGTTACCGTCCCATGCAATTGCTACAGGTTCATGAATCATGGGCTCGCTGGCTACAAGTTCGAGGTGGTAGCCTTTAGGAAGATGGATGGTTTTAAGACTCTCCTGCGGTGTTAGATAAGCAGGAGAGGGGTTGGTGTTTACGATTACCTTTCCATTGGCGTCTCGTTTTAAAGTATTTTGAGATACTTTACAAGTATAAACGAGCATAGACAAGCCGAGCATGCCCAATACCCATTGTTTATTTGGTTTCATTGTGTATTTGGTTTTGTGTGTTTTGGGTTGAGGGTGTGTTTATTTTTTCACACCCAAAGCATATTTGATCCCCCCTAAAAGATGTTTAAGATAAAGTGGATCAGCATAAGATTCATCTGTATGGCCCAGTTCAGTGTAGAAAGCCCGGCCACCATCATATTCATGGTACCATGCCATTGGGTGTTTATCACCCATTTTTGCTTTACCGGCATCATAGCTTTTCTCATCAATAGATATTAATACATTTAAGCCGTCGGCTACCCATTTGAAATTATACCATTCGTCTTTTCTTTTCCAAACTTCCGGAAGGTGTTTTGTAGAGATGTGGTTGCGGTTAGTTACATTTAATGACGCCTCTTGCTGACTTGGGTGACTAACAAAATAAGCGCCTACCAGTTTACCATACCAAGGCCAGTCGTACTCAGTATCAGTAGCAGCATGTACACCAACAAAGTTACCGCCGCCTTGAATATATTTCTCAAAAACAGCTTGTTGGGTATCATTTAATACATCACCAGTGGTATTGAAAAACACTACAGCCTTGTAATTTTTCAAGTTATCTGCGGTGAACTTCTCTGAATTGGTTGTGGTATCTACATCAAAATTATTTTCTGCTCCTAATTTAATAATAGCTGTAGTTCCTACTGCAATTGCATCATGGTGAAACCCGGCTGTTTTACAGAACACAAGGATTCTTGGGTTTTTCTTTGCAGAGGCCGATGTGGCACTAAACATGATCAATATTAATGACAGCATTGTTAATGCTTTTGCTAAAGAGTGGTTTCTAGTCGTGATTTTCATTTGTTTTTTGTTTTAATGGTATTAAAGGTAAAGGAATTTTAATTCTCTAAGTAACGGATAAAGTGTATTATTTAAGAGACAAGTTTTAGGAAAACATTAATAAAACTTACATCGGACTAGTTGGACGCACAGCTGTAAGTGCAATTTGCCCTTTAAACATTTTCCCTCCATCACCGGTTAACCTCAAATAATAATCTGAGGAACAGGCAGTACCGTCTTCATCCAGTGTTACAAATGATGATCCTTTAGGTATAAATGATGAATTCTCAGCAGTTTTCGCAATCTGATTTCCTTCATTGTACTCATCAAACATAGAGATGTATATTCCCTGACAACCCACTCTTTTCATGTTATAGAACTGGCGCCACATAAAGTCTCCATGCGCACGTTGGCGTTCCTGTAAATCACCGGGCAATACGCAAGGCTGATAATCAATTCCATTCGAATTGCAATAAGCCTGATCGGGTTTGTTCACATTTACAAAAAAGCCGTCAGATTCGTTTGCATTGCCAATTCTGCCCACCATCCATGGTGATAGCATATCAAAAGCTTTATAAGCGCTGATGAAATTGGGTCTGGAGTCGCTCTCCTGTTTCCGCCAATGGGTAGGCACGCCGCCTATAACATAACATCCTTTGCTTTTAAACCAGTTAATTACATCCAGACAAACCGATGCAGGCCAGGGATGATTGTTATCATTAAATCCAAATCCCCATATGCAAACTACGGGCTTCCCATTTTGCTTTGCATAGGCTGATGAAGTGATATAGGCCGACATTTTATTTGTCCAATCGGTTTTAATTTCTGATTGCATATTAGTCCACCCACTTACATCATACATGATGTAGAACTTACGTCCATAAGCCTCTGCTGCGGTTTTTACCTTTGCTGTAATGGCGTCACGTACCGGACCCTCAATTCCATTTGGGTTAAAGCGCTGCAGCGCGGCTGCATCAATACCATTTTGCTGCATCCAAAGAAACTGTGTGTTTACGGTTTGAGTAGTAAACGATGAGAATAACTTTGCGGCTTGCCCATTGCCAAGATCTGCAAAACCAGTTTGAAAGGTTTCTGTATATTCCCTAACGTCAGGCCATGATTTTATCCCCAGATTGGTAGGGGAAGGAATCTTCCCCCAATCCTGGGTATAATGCCACCAAGCATCAATTGGAGAGCCATCACCTTTTGCTGCAAACCAACCCTGATAGCCAACAGTTATTTTGCCAACCACGTCGCCAACCGGAGAGGGGGTTATGTCAATCACTTCCCCCGGTTTATCGGGAGAGGTGATTTCTTTAGAACTCTTTTTTGAGCAACTGCTCATTAAAGTAAATAAGGCCAGCAGAAAGGCAATGTCATTTTTTTTCATGTTCATGGTTATTTCCCTGTAAAACGAAGATCGTCTATACCCACAGCCACATCCGGATGATCTTTGCTCGTGGTAAAAAAGAATACCCGGAAATAGTTAATGGCAGTAAAGTCTGCGCMACCGTCACCACTATTAATTGCTTTGTCAAAATCAAGTGTAATTTCATTCCAGCCGTTCTTTAAATTATCTACTAATGGGGCTACATCCCAGGCAGATTCATGATCATCGGCCTTTCCGGAGCTGGTAAGCTCTATGGAACCATCTTTTTTGATATGAGAAACATCTGATATATACCACCAGAATTTAAACTGACCATTACTTTTGTTAAAAGTTGAATTAAACGGTGTTTCAAATTTTCTGATAAACTGCATAAAGTCTCCGCCGTTTGCTATGGTGTTCTTAAGGTAACCTGTGCCTTCTTTTTTGCCTGCTGTTTCAATAACAGGAGCACCCACAGTTTCCCAGCCATCTGGCTTATCTGCATTTTCAAAAGAAACAGCCGGAGCTGCCGGCACTGCCCTAAGTACCAGTCCATCAACACCGGTAATTACATCCGAATGATCTTTGGTTTTGGTCCAGAAAAATACCCGGAAAAAGTTAAGGGCAGCGGGATTTGGCGCGCCGGATATATCTGCATCTCTTAAATTAAGATTTACCTGATTCCAGCCATTTTTTAAAGTAGGCAATAATTTAGCTACAGACCATCCATACTCATCCTTATCTGCATCTCCACCACTGGTGATCTCAATTTGTCCATCTTCTTTAATGGCTGATACATCAGAGATATACCACCAGAAAGAGAACTGGCCGTTTGCTGTTGTAAGTTTAGAATCCAATGGAGTAGCTAAATGCTTTATAAATTGCATAAAATCGTCTCCGTTTTTAATGGTGTTTTTAAGGTAGCCGCTGCCTTCTTTAGCTCCTGATGTTTCAATAACAGGATCACCAACAGTTTGCCACCCATCTTTAGCATCAACATTGTCAAATACCACCAGTGTAGGATCAGCCGGCTCTCCCGGTTCCTCTGGCAAGGGCACCAAATGACTGGTATCTCTTGAAGTGTAAGTTTCCTTTTTACAGCTGGTTACTGTAAGCCCGAACAGGGCGATGGAATATACCATCATACTTTTTATTAATCTCATTTCCTTTGTTTTAAAAGTTTAACATTAATTTCTTCGTTATCTAACTGGTTTAACCCTGGTAAAACCTGGCTCGCCATGAAACCAACTTGCGCCCTTTCCTGTAAGCCATAAGTAGTAATCGGAAGCCAGATCGTTTTCAATTCCAACGAATCTTAGTCCGGCATCTCCATTCAGCGGTGTATCGGCTTCCCGGGCCGCCTTAAATATTGCTGTGCCTTCATCAATTTCATCAAACATGGCTACATATAATGATTTTGCACCMACGTTTTTTGCACCGGCAATTTGCTGCCACAAGAAATCACCTTTTAAGCGGGGTATCTGAT
>NZ_JBFTNT010000307.1:0-4816 GCF_056397585.1 Pedobacter sp. 05L430
ACTTTAATATGAATCTGGTATTTAAAATCCGCAAATCATTTAATACCTCAATTGATGCTTCCAAGAATTTTACCAGTGGTTACACGTCTGGTGCTAATAATCCTTTATTGATTAATGCAAGTGTTTTTAAGTCGTTTTTTAAGAACAATAGGGCGTCAGTAAATCTTAGAGCTTATGATCTGCTGAATCAGGGAAATAATTTGTTCAGGGCCGTTTCTGGTAATATGATAATTGAGAACAGGAGCAAGCAAATAACCAGATATTTTATGGCTACATTTTCAATGAACTTAGAAAACTTTCCTAAGTAACTAAAAAGGAGAGTTATAGCTCTCCTTCTAATTTTATGTATTCTTTTAAAAGCTGAATCTGATTAAGTGCCCTATTAAAGTTGTGTCCCTCATATTTTGCACCGTAATAGATGTCGTTTTGTAGGTAGTCGGCTAAGAACCGGATTGCCTGCATGTAAATAATGAACTTACCTGAATAAGTAAAATACTGCTTTTCGGTTTCCGTTAATACATCTTTCATTTCTTCCATGTAGCCATCGTAGATAGCGGTATAGAATTCTTTTCTGATGCTGATTTTTGATAGATCTGTTTCTTCTTCGCTGGCTTCAGCTAGATAGGTTCTCATCATATCACCAACATCACTGATAAAGTAACCGGGCATTACGGTGTCAAGATCTATAACACATAAGCCATTGTTCTTTTTATCGAATAATACGTTGTTTATTTTGGTATCGTGATGTATTACCCTTAATGGTATTTCGTTGTTAGCAACGATATTGATATAAGTATCAACAATTCCCTTGTGCTCTGTAATAAAGGTGATGCTGTCTTTAGCTTTTTCCAATCTTTCTTCAGATGCGTTTTTGCAGGCGATCTGGAACTGACTGTATCTTAATTTTAGGTTATGGAAATCGGGGATGGTAATTCCTAATTGTGTAGCATCAAATCCGGCAAGGATTCTGGAGAACTTACCAAATTGTTTTGCAGCCTCGTAAGCCTMTTCCTTATTGGTTAACGAATTAAGCGAGGTTGAACCCTCAATAAAAGGAAACAATCTAAAATAACCGTTAGCGGTATCTAAAAGAGAATGCCCATTTAAATCGCTTACAGGCGAAACAAACAAATAGTTAGGATATTCGACATCTAAATATTGTTTAATCAATGAGATATTCCTGTCAATATCTTTAGGCATTTTAAATACCTCGTTATTTACTTTTTGTAATATATAGTTTTGGGTATCTGTAGTTACTTTCCAAGTATGGTTAATTAACCCATCGCCAAATAGTTTTACTGTAGCTTTATCAGAGTTGAGCCCATACAATGGTAAAATATTTTCGAACATGCGCTTAATAGAATTTTGATTGTTTACCCAAACCTAACTAATTCAGTTTATTAAACTGGTGTGCAAACGGTTGCGCAAAATTACTTAGGATCATTTACAACAAGAACTGACTCTACAACGACATTAAAGTAGGCTTGATCTGCTCCTGACTCGTTTTTAGGCTTGTTTATAAGGTCGATAAGAATATCGGCCGCTTTTTTCCCTTGTTTGTAGGGGAATTGCTCAACTGAGGCTATAGGGGTATAGTCCATGTAGTTGATAATAGGCAGGTTTGCATAACTAACAAAATCAATTCCGTTTAAGTTAAGCGAACGGGTATATCTGATGGCAAAGAGTGCCACATAGTCGTTAAATGTTACTATGGCAGTAGGTTTTCTTCGGTGATTGAGCATGTTGTCCATCACTTCAATTGTTCCTGCTTCTGTTAGATCTGAGTTGATGATTAGCGTTGGATCAAATTTTAAACGATTTGATAGCATTGCCTTGATATACCCTTCTTTTCTTTCGTGACTGGCGACCAGTGTGTTAGGGCCATTTATCATGCCAATGGTACGGTGGCCTTTTTTTAATAGGAAATTGACAGCTTCGTATGTTCCGGTTTCTAAATTAGAGGCAACGTAATGTATATCTTTAATAGGAGGGATACGGTCAAAAAATACTACTGGGATGTTTAATCTTTTAAATATCTCAAAATGCTCATAGGTACTTGTCGTTTTTGAAACAGAAACAAGCAACCCATCAACTCTTTGGGTTTTCATTTTTTCAACAAGAAGCTTTTCTCTTTCGGCATCGTCATGCGACTGAGCCAATAACACAGTATAATTTCTTTTGTAAGCGATATCTTCTATGCCACTTATAGCGGTTGAAAAGAATGATTCTGATAGTTCCGGTAAAATAACTCCAATGATAAAGGATTTTCCGTGTAAAAATTGGATTGCTTTTTGGTTGGGCTCATAGTTGAGCTCTGAAGCAAGTTTTTTAACACGCATTTTGGTGGTTAATCCAATGCTTGAATGATCGTTTAATGCTCTTGATACGGTTGATACCGAAATCTTTAGGATTTTAGCAATTTCTTTTATAGTTGTTGGTTTATCAGACATTAGGGCCAAATATTATAATAAACTTTGAATAACCTTACAATTTTAATAAAAAACTGTTTTATTAATTGATTTAGACCAATATACGCATAAATTCACGCAAACGTTTGCCTGTTAAATATTTAATATAACCACCGGTAAGTGATGGGTATATGTTGCTAAAACAGTAGCTAAACACGTAAAAGGTCCTTAATTTTTTAAAAAAGATTTAAAATTAAGAGTTTTTGAGAAATATGGCTCAATTATATAGTCGTGGCCGGATAATTTTTATTGGTTCCTTTTAAAAAAGCCRATAATGACAAAATATCAAACGTTTGCGTGTTTTTTTCCTGTTTTTGATTTAGTGATTGATGATATAGTCTATACCTTGTGTCATGATTCTCCAAGTTAGTTAAGGGAGATAAAATAAATTAGCTAACCAAAACGTAGAAAAGAACTAAATAAATTATGAACAGAAGAGAATTTGTTAGAAACTCAGGGCTAACTGCAGCAGCTGTTACTATTTTGCCAGAGAACCCATTGTTTGCCAGCTCAAAGGCAGATAAGGTTAAAATAGCAATAATTGGTGTAGGCTTACGTGGTCAAAATCACCTTGATTTACTATTAAAGAGAGATGATGTAGATTTAGTAGCCATTTGCGATGTGGAGCCAAGAATGCTTAACACGGCTAAGGCAATGATTGCAAAGAGTGGAAAACCAATGCCTAAGATTTTTACAGGTGATGATAATGCCTGGAAGAAAATGTTAGAAACCAAAGGATTGCAGTCGGTATTAATTGCTACTCCATGGGAATTACATAAGGAAATGATTATCACTTCTATTGAAGCGGGTATTAAATATGTAGCTACCGAGGTTATTTTGGGAATAACATTACAAGACCATTGGGATGTAGTTCATGCTGCTGAAAAAAACAATGCTCATGTAATGATGCTCGAAAACGTATGTTACAGAAGGGATGTTCTGGCAGCATTAAATATGGTTAGACAAGGCTTATTTGGCGAGATTCTTCATCTTCAAGGAGGTTATCAGCATGATTTACGCGAGGTTAAATTCAATGATGGGGTAAAACCTTACGGCGGTGGTGTTGAGTTTAATGAGAAAGGTTTCTCTGAAGCAAAATGGAGAACAAATCACTCTGTACATAGAAATGGAGATTTATATCCAACGCATGGTATTGGCCCAATTGCCAATTACATTGATATAAACCGTGGAAACAGATTTTTGAAGCTTAACTCTTTTGCCACCAAGTCCAGAGGTTTGCATAATTATATTGTAGAAAAGGGTGGGGCTGAGCATCCAAATGCGAAAGTAAATTTCCGTTTAGGTGATATTGTTACCACAACCATTGATTGTGCCAACGGTGAAACTTTAATTCTGCAGCACGATACCAACCTGCCTAGGCCATATTCATTGGGCTTTAGGGTTCAGGGTACAAAAGGTTTATGGATGGATGTAAACAAAGGTGTTTATGTTGAAGGTGTAAGTAAACCTCACCAATGGGATCCGGCAGATCAATGGTTAGATAAATATGATCATCCACTTTGGAAAAAATACGGAAACGATGCGCAAGGTGCAGGCCATGGTGGTATGGATTTCTTTGTGATCCACGCCTTTATTGAGTCTATTAAACGCAATACAGCTACTCCATTAGATGTTTATGATGCAACAGCATGGAGCGCAATTACGCCTTTAAGCGAACAATCTATTGAGCTTGGAAACCAAACTGTAGATTTCCCTGATTTTACAAGTGGCAAATGGATGCATAGAAAGCGTGTTTTTGCTTTAAATGATGAATATTAATTTTAGTTAGAATTAGTAAATAGTTAGTGTTGGAAGTCTCTATAAGCAATTATAGGGGCTTTTTTTATTTTGAATATTTCAAAATCGAATTTTGTTAACATTAACTTAACATTGAAAACTCATCTTTGTATATGTTTTTAAATATTCTGGCTTTAGCCTTTCTAATCTTAGCTTTAATTGCAGCATTTAAAATGGATACCCCACTACAAGGTGTATTGTTTATGGTGGCAATTGCTGCAGTTTGTGGTCTTTTGTATTTATTTATTTTATTTCCCGGATTTTCTGGTTTAGCAGTTGCTGTAATGTTGGCAGCTTTTATTTTCAGACAAAACAAAAGATAATTAGCTATCTGTTTAGTTATCAGTTTGTTTTATTTGCTTTAAGCGTTTTAGCAAGTGTTTTTTGCGTATAATACTGTACCCGATGATTTCAGCAGAGGAAATGTAACTCCATTATTTTATAAAATTTAATAACGAAAAATCTGGTCGAATAAATATTATAAAAATATTATATTAATATCATAATATTTTATTTAATAATTCTTAAATTTATTTCAATTAAAACTAGGG
>NZ_JBFTNT010000308.1:0-4789 GCF_056397585.1 Pedobacter sp. 05L430
GAAGTATATCGAGTGACTTTTTAAGTAGTTTGATACTCAGATCCTCTTTGGTCTTTTTGACCTGGAAGTAGAGGTGTTTTCCATTGAAATTCTTCCAGCGCATCATTAGCAGATCGGAGATCCGGACGCCTCCGGAGTATGCACTGAAAACGTAAAGGTTTCGATGATGGTTGATGATGGAACCATGCTCCAAATCCAGGCTTTCAATTCTCTCCAGCTCGTCATCTAGGAGAAATTCTCTGAAGGTCTTTTGTCCTTTCAGTTTGATCTTATTGAATGGATTTTTCTCTGCCGGCATCAGCTCTTCGTCAATTGCATCACTAATCATTTTCCTGACCACTTTCAGGTTGGAATGCACAGTATTGTTGTGATTCTTTAGTTCCTCAATCAGGAACTGCTGGAAGTCTCTTATAAACTTGACATTGATCTCATCAAAGAACAGCTTGTCTCGTTTTGTAAATTTTTTCAGTTTGCCAAGTATGCCATTGAACCGCCTAATCGTTCCAATACTCAACTCTTCTGATAGTGCCTTACTCCTATTCGACATGAACTCAAAAAAGTCAGCTGGAGGGCTCCCAATGATCCTGGACTTGATATCATAAGCAGTAATGAATTTGGATTTGGTTTCCATCTCCAGAGAGATAGCTTCTGCTTCTGCTTCTTTGGAAGAAATGAAACTGTTTATTTGAGTAGCATTCTTTGCACCTGGTTTTACTTTACCTGTTTTCTCATTCCAGTCTTTTGGATTGATGTAGACATCGAGAGCGATGTACTTTGATTTTCTGTTTTTGGTTAGACGTAGATAGATCGGCACCTGGCCGTTCTTATTGATTTTATCCAGTCTGGGATAGACTTTTACTGATGCCATAGATATACTTGAATTTTAATTCAAGTATAAAAATTTAGCTACTTATCTTGTTAAGGGTCATCTGCCTATAGGTTGACCAAAAGTCAACTTATTCAAGTATGGTACAGAGGTTGCACTAAAAAAGTCTACACGCTATTACCATGTAGACTTTTACTAATCAGTCTTATCCCATGCCGTCAAATTGGGCGATTGATGTATCAAAAGTAGACTTGGCCATTTCCTCCAACGGAAGTTTGCGAATAACTTCTGAAAGCACCTCTACCCCCCAAGGTCCTTTATATCCTTTGGATTGTATTGCTTTTATAAACCCGCGAATATCAAGGGTGCCTTGTCCAGGCAGTTTCCGTTTATGGATAGTGTCCTGCCAAAGCGGATCTATTGGATATCTATCCGCATCATCCAATTCTACTGCACCGATAAACTCCAATGGGATTTTTTCAATCTCACTAAAGGCTATACCGCCGCGACTCAAATGCCACACATCTAAAAGCAATCCACCATTAGGGTGGTTTGCACCCTGTACAATCTCAAGAGCTGTATCTATTGAGTTTACGTTACTAAATGGCATGATCTCCAATACAATAGTGGTACCTGCATCTGCCGCCTCCTGACTTATTTTAGCAAACTCCTCGGACATTAACGGGATATTGATATCGTCCCTAAAAAGACCCGGTGCAATCTTTATATTTCTTGCCCCCAAGGTTTCCGCCGCATGGAGAAGTTCCTGTCTCATTTTATCGGATGTTCTGCGGGCTTCCCCCGTTTCGAACCAATTGTCCAAAAACTCAAACTCCAAATGTTTGATACCGTTTGTTTCTAGGATAGTTTTCATTTCTGAAAAGCCAATCTTATCTATGGTAGCCATCAGATCAGCATGTACCAATCCTATTCCCTTGTAGCCAACTTTAGAAGCTGCTTCAACCCGGAACCTAAAATCAAACGGACTGATCTCAGTCGGACCAAAGGGATGTATGTCTCCAGCTATGGTAAAATAAGCTGCCAATAATTCTATCTCTTTCATTTCTATAAATTTTATAAAGCAAAGTTCCTTCTTGAAACCTGAAAATTAAGGTATATTTGTTTCAATTATCAGTATAATTAATAGATGAAAATCCTAAAACAGTTTGAGCCACTAAGTATTGAGCACGAGGAAAATTTAAGTGAAAGCTGTTCCCGCCATACGCATAACCATTTTGAAATCGTGTACATCAATAATGGAAAGGGCAGTCATTTATATAATGAGAACACATTGGCATATGAAAGTGGTGACCTGTTTTTAATCGCTCCGGGAGACGAGCATTTTTTTGAAATTAATGAGGTCACCACCTTTACCTATATCAAATTTAATGAAGCTTATTTTAATTCGAACAGACACCTTGCTCCCGACGAGTACTATTCCAGTACGCCAGAAGCCATAATGAAACTGCGCTTCCTAAAGGAAGTTAAAATAGAAATGGGCAGTCTTCATTCCGGGATCCTCAAAAACCTTATAAATAGCTTACTTGCCTACGATAAGGTGAAAAATGTTGCTTATTCAGCTGTTGTTTTTTATTTGCTGCTGGGAATCTTCGGCATTATAAAAGAATCGATGCCAGTAGAGGCAATTATGGTTATAAATAATGACCCTAACAACGAACAGATTTTATCCTACCTCCATGAGAATATCTATTGTAGGGAAATGATAACAGTAAAGGCGGTTGCTTCACATTTCAACATTTCAATTAGATATTTCAGCAACTATTTTAAAAGAAACTTTGGAATAGCTTATCAGGAATACCTTGACAATTACCGGATCAAGCTCATCGAAAAGAGAATAGCTATTGGAGGGCTCAAATTGAAACAGATTGCAGATGAGTTTGGATTTACCGATGTCAGTCATTTATCAAAGGTTTTTAAAAAGCTGACCGGGGTAAACCCAACTGACTACAGAATAGCTAACACTCACAAATAATTAAAGCTAATATAACTTATCTTTAGCCGCAGTGGCAATGTAAAGACATTTCAGGCAACTTGTACTCGTTTTATGATCTTCGTCAATATAACTGCTGATCTTTAACCGATCGCGGAATACCTTCTTTTTCTATCGTAACATACAATGATGTAATTGCATATTTCCATTATCGCCTGTGCCCTGGTCTGAACTTTTGATCGGACCATCACAGTTTTCAGTATTTAAAGAAGCTTACCGCAATCGCATTGTCCTGTCATTTCCTGTTTCTTCTCATAAGGGCGGTCCCTTTTGTTATTCTTAAATAAAAACTTCAAAAAATCCTATCCTTAAAATGTATCACGTCTTCCCTGATTTGTATAACGGGCAGCTAAACTCATCCCCTAATTTTGTCTTATAATTAAATACATAAAATTATGAGCAATCTTAAAAAAACAATAGCAGTGATCGGAGCAACAGGCTCACAAGGTTCGGGTGTGGTTAATACCCTTGTACAGGAAGGTACTTTCAATGTAAGAGCAACAACCCGTGATCCCGAAAATTATTCGGGCAAGGCAAGTGAGGTAGTTTACGCTGATTTAACTGATTTGGAGTCATTAAAGGAAGCGTTTAAGGATGTTTATGGCGTATTTGTAGTAACCAACTATTGGGGAGGTGCAGACGAAATTGGCCAGGGCAAAAATGCAGTGGAAGCAGCAAAAGCAGCCGGAGTAGAGCATTTCGTATGGTCAACACTTCCTGACGTTGAATCAATAAGCAACGGTGAATTTGATGTTCCTTTCTTTACAAATAAATCAAAGCTAGATGATACAGTAAAGAATGCAGGATTTAAGTATACATCTTTTGTAGAAGCTCCATTCTATTTCCAAAATCTCGCCGCTTGGCTTGCACCACAGCCGCAGCAAGACGGCACAACCGGTTGGACGCTACCGCTCGATCCGACAAAACAGGTAGTCCATTGGTCAGACATCAACGATATGGGAAAAGTTGTGGCTGGTGCATTTTTGCAGCCTGAAAAAGCAGGCAATGGCAATTACCTTACCTTGGCAACAGAGCTGTACAGCTTTGACGATATTATCGCAGTTTATAAAAAGCACGGCAATACGTATAGCTATGCGCAAGTCCCGGGTGCAGTGTTCTCCAGTCTAATGGAAGGAGGAAAGGGAGTAACGGATATGTTTGGATTTTGTGAAAAATACACCTATATGGGGCCAGGTTCAGCGGCACGAATTGAATTTGCCAAAGAAATTGCCACCAGTGAATATGTATCATTTGACGAATGGTTAAATCAAAATAAGTAGTAAAATAAGATATCAATCAGTAAACAATAATTACCAGTTAAAATGAATCAGAATAAAAAAGTACTGCTTATCAATACCCATCTAAATTATCCCAATTTTAGTGAAGGAGTACTCAATGAATCCCTTCAGACTATTGCCAAGGTTTTTTTTGAGGCCAACGGGTTTGAAGTTTTGGAAACGAAAGTAGAAAATGGTTATGATGCAAACGAAGAGGTTGAAAAACATTTAGTGGCAGATATTATCATTTTGCAGACTCCTATCAACTGGTTTGGGGCTCCCTGGATTTATAAAAAATATGCCGACGATGTCTTTAACAGTGGCAGAGAAAATTTCAGATTTTTGAACGGAGACGGAAGAACCAGAGCAGATTTAACAAAGCAATATGGAACTGGTGGAAACTTACAGCAGAAGAAATTTATGGTATCTGCTACCTGGAATGCACCAAAGGCAAGTTTTGACGATCCAGCACAGTATCTTTTTGAAGGCAGAAGTACTGCTGACGTATTAATAGCTATTACAGCCAATTACCGATTTTGTGGTGCTGAAGTTGTGCCCGATTATAATTGTTTTGATATATTTAAAGATGGGAACGTAAAAAGTGATCTGGAAAAATATCCGCTTTATCTTAAAACCGCCTTTAATCTTTAGTAACATATAAATGTTACAAGAAAC
>NZ_JBFTNT010000309.1:0-4772 GCF_056397585.1 Pedobacter sp. 05L430
CTTTTTTTGTATTTAACAAGTACTCTTTTTTTGTATTTAACAAGTACTATTTGCTAGTATCTGTTGAAAGCGAATAAGGGAAATCTGACTCATTAGCGCCTCTTTCTTTATTCGGTGTCTCAGACATATCAAAATCTAAAGTAGCACCTTGTAATAAAGTAGAGTGGCTTAACCAGTTTTTAGAATATGGTTTACCGTTATACTTTAAGGTCTGTACGTACTTGTTATCAGCACTGTTTTTTGGTGCATTGATGGTAATCGTTTTACCGTTCTCTAAATTAAGCGTAACCTTTTTAAACAAAGGAGCACCGATAACATACTGATCTACAGCCGGAGTTACAGGATAAAACCCAAGAGCAGAGAACACATACCAAGCAGATGTTTGTCCGTTATCCTCATCTCCGCAATATCCATCAGGTGTAGCTTTATACATTCTATCCATCGTTTCGCGTACCCAATATTGAGTTTTCCATGGCGCGCCTGCATAATTATATAAATAAATCATATGCTGGATTGGCTGATTACCATGAGCGTATTGGCCCATGTTTGCAATTTGCATTTCACGAATCTCGTGGATCACACCACCATAATAACTATCGTCAAACACTGGAGGAAGTGTAAATACGGAATCCAGTTTCTGAACAAATTTATCTTTACCGCCCATTAACTTAGATAATCCATCAATATCCTGGAATACCGACCATGAATAATGCCAGCTATTTCCTTCTGTAAATGCATCGCCCCATTTGAATGGATTAAAAGGAGATTGGAATTTACCATCCTGATTTTTACCACGCATTAAACCTGTTGATGGATCAAACAGATTTTTATAGTTCATACTGCGTTTTTTATAAATATCTATTTCAGACGCAGGTTTGCCTAATGCTTTACCTAGTTGATAGATCGCAAAATCATCATAAGAATACTCCAAYGTTCTGGCCGCATTTTCATTGATTTTTACATCGTAAGGCACATAACCTAATTCATTGTAGTATTTAACGCCGCGACGACCTGTAGCTTCAGGGCCTTCATTATTAGCGCCATGTTTTACAGCATCCCATAATGTATTGATGTCGTAGCCACGCATACCTTTAATGTAGGCATCAGCAACAACAGAAGCAGAGTTATTTCCGATCATACAATCAGAATAGCTAGGGCTCGACCACTCAGGCAGCCAGCCACCCTCTTTATAATCGTTCACCAAACCTTCCTGCATTTCTTTATTAACAGATGGATAAACAAGGTTAAGGAATGGATATAATGCTCTGAATGTATCCCAGAAACCTGTACCAGCAAATCTGTAACCTGGCGCTGTTTTACCAGTGTAGGGGCTATAGTGTACTATCTTATTGCTCTTATCAACCTCATACATTTTGTGAGGGAAAAACAAAGTGCGGTATAAACTCGAGTAAAAAGTACGAACCTGATCTATAGTTCCACCTTCAACAGAGATTTTGCTAAGTGTTTTGTTCCACACTGCTTTTCCTTTTTGTTTGGTTGTTTCGAAACTATCGTTTGATAATTCTCTTGTCAGATTGATATCTGCCTGCTCAAAGCTGATAAATGAAGAAGCAACTTTCATATTAACCTGCTCCCCTTTTTCGGTTTTAAACCCTATGATAGCACCTGAATGATCACTTTGCAACTCCAATGTATCTTTTGCAAGGTTTTTACCTCTCCATGCATTTGCAGATGTAAAAGGCTTATCAAAGTAAATAACAAAGTAGTTTTTAAAGTTTTCAAGCTTACCGCGGCTGTATCTGGTACTGTAACCAATTACTTTGCGTTCGCCAGGTATTATTTTGATGTATGACCCTTTATCAAAGGCGTCGATAACTACATAAGAATCATTTGTTTTTGGGAAGGTAAAACGGAACTGGGCAGCTCGTTCTGTAGGAGTGATTTCTGTTGTCACATCGGCATCAGCCAAATAAACGCTATAGTAATAAGGCTTAACGGTTTCAGATTTATGAGAATACCAGCTTGCTCTGTCATCCTGATTAAATCTCATTTTACCCGTTACAGGCATTACTGAGAACTGACCGTAATCATTCATCCATGGAGACGGCTGATGAGTTTGTTTAAATCCTCTTATTTTATCAGCGTCGTAGGTATAAGCCCATCCGTCGCCCATTTTACCAGTTTGTGGTGTCCAAAAGTTCATTCCCCATGGCAAAGCTATCGTTGGATAGGTATTTCCATTAGACAAATCTGGCTTACTTGCAGTACCCATTAGCGGATTAATCCATTCAACTGGATCCGTTACTTTGCCCACTGTCTGTGCAAACAGCGCAGAGGATGCCAGAACTAATGAGGCGGTTAAAAATTGTTTAATCATGGTTAAAAAATATCAAATGTGGTTATAATGCTGGTTTTTCTGAATATGCTTTCCACAGGTCATCTAAAGATTTACCTGTTTCTTTTTGCCATATCTCGTTTGTATAGGTATGATCGCGTAAGCTTGAATCTAGTTTTTTAACAATCCCTTTGTTGTCGTGATTTTCTAACCATGCCAGGAATCTTGCAGTAATTCTGTAACTGTTTTTATAACTGTGCGTGCTTTTAAGTTCAGGGAGCGTCCAACCTGCCCCAGGATTATCAACTCCAAACTTATAACGTACATAGTCGGCAATGCCCTCAGTCAGCCATCCCGGCCCGTTACTACGTCCGTAATTTTGAACGATATGCATTACCTCATGGGTTACCACATCTACATCTCCCGGGAATTTCTTGAAATAAGCTGCGCTATAAGTTACTTTTCCTGCTCCGGTAGCCGCAACTCCATCGTAAGCCGTATCAATCACAAAATAGACTTCTTTGTTAGTGTTTGGATTATACTCCTGACTAAGCAACGGATAAACTTTAAAGAAAGTTTCAATCATTCTTTTTTTTAGGGCAGGATCAAATGTTGGATCCTGGCTGGTAAAATTAAGGGTAAGACCATCTTTTTTAATTGTTTCGGTCTCCTGGGCTTTTAGATGATGACTGAAGATCATCGTTAAAGCCATGGAAAGTAATACTGTTGTGGTTCGTTTCATATTAAATTCTAAAAAAATTAAACGATTTAGCACACAAATAAACATAATAAAATGAAGATTCCCTAGTTGATAATGGTAACAAAGTAATAATAAAAGATCAGAGTTACGAAAAAAAGCCATCTTTTGAAGATGGCTTTTAATAATTTATACTAAAAATGTTAACTATACGGTCACATTTTGACTCACAATCTGTTTCACTTTCTCAACTACAAAATCTAGTTCTTCCTTTGTATTGTATTTGCTAAACGAGAACCTTACCGATGGGCGGTTAGGATCAGCAGCTATACCGGTAAGCACGTGAGACCCGATATTGGACCCTGATGAACACGCACTTCCACCTGATGCAGAAATACCGTTAATATCAAGGTTAAACAAAAGCATATCAGCCATGTCCATTGCCGGGAAAGAAACATTTAAAACGGTATACAAGCTTTTTTCAGGTTCAGTCTCTCCGTTAAAAAAGAGATCAGGTACTTCATTACTTAACCTATCCTTCAAATATGTCTTCAATTCTTGTATATGCTGTTGATGTTCCGCCATTTCTCCATATGCTATTTGCAAGGCCTTTGCCAGGCCTACAATACCATAAACATTTTCTGTTCCACCACGCATATTGCGTTCCTGTGCACCTCCAAAAATCATCGGACTGATTTTTATAGAATGGTTAACGTATAGAAAGCCAACACCTTTTGGACCATGTAATTTATGGGCAGCACAAACAATAAAATGAGCTTTAAGCTTTCTTACATCGTGCACATAATGCCCCATGGTTTGTACTGTATCACAATGATAAATGGCATTATATTGTTCGCAGATATCACCTACCCTTTCCAGATCTGTTAAAGTTCCCAATTCATTATTTGCATGCATTAGGGATACAAAAGAACGCTCATTGTTTTTAAGCAGCTCTTCAAGATGGTCATAGTCGATATTGCCTTTTGCATCCACATTAACAAAACTCAGCTTATCAATTACACCTTGCTCTAAAAGCATATTAAGCGTGTGTTCTACTGCATGGTGCTCAATTTTAGAGGTAATGGCATGTTTTATATTAAAGGCAGCAATACCGCAACGAATGGCTGTATTATCAGCCTCTGTACCTCCTGATGTAAAGAAAATTTCTGCAGGTGTTGCATTTAAAAGTCCGGAAACAGTTTTTCTGGCCTTTTCAATTAATGTACGTACCTCACGTCCCTGGGCGTGTATGGATGATGGATTACCATAATAAGAATTCATCACCTTAACCATTTCCTCTATCACTACTGCATCCAGGGGTGTAGTTGCAGCATTATCTAAATAAATTCTTTCCATTTTTTTTACTAACTCAATTTTAATATTTCTTTGATGTCGGAGATTATTTTTGTAGCTAAACCTTCGGCTACAGTTTCAGATCCGGCTTCACTATAGATACGAATAATTGGTTCTGTGTTTGATCTGCGAAGGTGTACCCATTCCTTATCAAACTCAATTTTTAATCCGTCTATTGTACTGTTTGGCTGATTTTTATATTTCTCCTGAACCTTTACCAACAAGGCATCAATATCCATTTCAGGAGTTAATGTGATTTTATTTTTAGAGATGTAATACTCAGGGTAGCTTTTGCGTAAAAGAGAGATAGACTTACCAAATTTAGCCAGATGAGTTAAGAACAAAGCTATTCCAACTAAAGCATCGCGACCATAGTGAAGTTCAGGGTAGATAATTCCTCCGTTCCCTTCTCCGCCAATCACAGCA
>NZ_JBFTNT010000310.1:0-4763 GCF_056397585.1 Pedobacter sp. 05L430
ATCCAGGGGCAAATTCAAGAACTTCTTTTGCAAAAAAAGGGCTTCTTCCTTCTAAAGAATGTGCCATGGTAGCAATATCCATTTTGGTAAGTAGTCTGCTGAACAACATCGAATCAAAATCCATCAGCAGCAATTTCTTTAATGGCGAAATTGAATAGTCGTTAATTCTTGCAAGATCACTTGAAATAACCTTCATTTTTGGTTTTTCAAGAAACGCGTCTTCAAAACCCACAAAAAGATCTGAAGAAGCTGAGCAATAGATTTTAACCAAATCAGAATAGCCACCAAACTTCAATAACCTATATATATACGTGTAATTACTTTGTTTCTGATTAGCTACAGGCAATAGACTCGTTAAGATTCTTGAACTAATCCTTGTAAATTGACTCGGATTAAAAAAATCTACGTGTTTAAATGGCACATATCTTCTATAACCACCAAATAGCTCATCTGCACCGTCACCATTTAAAACAACCGTTATATGCTTTTTGGCTTCCCTGGCCACATAATAACTCGGTATTGCGGAATTATCAGAATTAGGCTCACCATGGTTAGATATGATCTTTTCTATATCGTTGGTTAAATCAGAAAAGTCTATTTCAACAACAGTGTGGTCGGTTCCATATTTCTTTGCTACCTTCTCTGCAAGGGCCGATTCATCAAAAGATCCCGGAACCTTAACCGTAAAGGTTTTAAGTTTTGAAGTTTGTTCAGCGGCCATTGCTGTCACTAATCCGCTATCAATCCCTCCACTCAAAAAAGATCCTACATCTAAATCGGAGCTATCTATTCGTCTTTTAACTGCAGTTTTCAGTATGCCATCGAGCTGTGTTACAGCATCGGTATAATCGGGGTATCTTTCTGCTTTATAATAGTCTTCGATTTTAAACCAGCAAACATCATCACAAAGACCTGTAAGTGTATCAATCTTTAAATAGTGCCCATTTTCCAACTCGTTAACAAAAAGATACGGAGTAGCTTTACGGTAATGATGCCCAACATAGAGGTAATCAGCCAGCGAGGAGTAATCTATCTCAGGTCTGCACTTTTTATAAAGTACGTTTAGCTCCGACGAAAAAACAAAGGTTTTTGCTTTATTATATACATACAAAGGTTTTTTGCCCGCCCTATCACGTRCCAGGTACATTCTAAAATTGAGGGTATCATATAATGCAAATGCAAACATCCCATCAAATTCCTCAAGCATATCCATGCCCATCAATTCAAACATCATCAGTATGGTCAATGTATCAGAATTGGAAGAAGCCTTAAGACCATACTTTTCTCTAAGCTCCATATGATTGTAAATCTCACCATTAAAAACAATCACCAGTCCATTGTGTTCCATTGGTTGCTGCCCGGTTACACTTAAATCCTGAATTGCCAGTCTGGTATGGTAAAGATTTACATTATACAAGCTATAATGTCCCTGTTCATCGGGGCCTCTGTGCAATAACCCATTAAAGATCATACTGTTCTCTATTGGATATTCATAGTTTATCGTTCCAAATATTCCGCACATATTATGTCAATTCTAAATAGCACTAACCGGCTAAGCCGTCAATTAATTGCATCCACTCCCCCATCACTTGCTCTTCACTAAATCGTGCCTTAATGTGTTGCTGGCCCTTAGCACCAAGAGCAGTTCTATCGGCAGCAGACATATCCATTATCTTTAACATATTACTGGCCATATCATGCTCATTTTGCTTCTCGCATAATAAACCACATTGTGCCTTTTCAATCAATTCATGATTTCCATCAATATCAGTTACAACCGTAGGTCTCGCATATGCCATAGCTTCCAGAATTGCATTTGGCATCCCTTCTGAAAAAGAGGAAAGCACAAAAGCGTCTGATTGGCCTAAAAAAMTATGTGCTTCTTTCTTAAAACCTATGATGTTAACATAGTCTTGAATATTTAGCTCCTCAATTGTTTTCTCAGGCCACAACTCTCCATTTAAATCTCCAACAATATCTACCGTGAAATTTTTGTGTTTTAAAAGTGCTATTGCTTTAAAGAGTGTTAAATAGTCTTTGTTCCACCTAAAGTGACCAATGCATACCCACTTAAAACTACCATTAACCAATTCGCCATCAATCTTGGTATGTTGTGGTATAGTAATTCCATTATGAATCACTATACCTCTTTTGCTCACTAACTTCTGCTTTTCAAAATTTATCATAGAGGCAACAGAATTGTAAACAACTGCATCGTCAAGTCCGTCCGTAAGTTTAAAAGGCATATACCATTTTTTAGGGATCACAGATATCCTAATGGTAGAGATCAACTTAAATTTAAGTCTCATCTTTAATAAGCGTGCAAATATGATTGCAATGAACATAAAAGCAATAACTACATCAGGTCTGAATTTTTTAATGGTTTTATAAAGTATCTGTATGTTCGAAAACGGAGCGCTAGACCAATTCCTTAAAAACAAAGCATCTACTCCGGCTTTTCTGATATCACCATTAAACTCATCAATGGGTTTTAAAGAAATGATCAATACTTTATGATGCTTTGATTGCAGAAATGATGCAATTTTCAATAGCTGCGTTTCAGCTCCACCCTTGCTCATAGATGGGGTCATTAAGATCACCCGTTTATTCACTTTCATAAACTATTTTATTTGAGAGGAAAATTAATTGAGAACTTAATTTGCTATGGAATCTTCCAGGTATGCCTTTACCTGTTTATGCTTAATATCAAAAACAACATTTACGTACTTAACATCCCATGAATTAAATAAGCTGAAATGCTGCTTATAAAAGGCATACGCTTTTTCCTTTAATTCCATTTTAGGATTCGGCTGATAAAATGGACTAACTTCAAGATAAATAGGCTTAGTACTCAGGTCATCGTTTTCCCAGGTAACATCAAAAGCACCGGTAGTGATCTTCAATGATTTAAAGGTTTCTATAATGTGTGCTCTCCACTGTTCCGGAAAGAAATCAAAATCTACCTTACTTCCATAACTTGTCGAAGTTGGTTTCCATTCTTCATTTAAATTTATTCTCCAGTAATGGAGCAAAATCTCTCCTTTAACCAAAATAACCCTTAGGTCTTTTCTCATATTAATCAGCTCCTGTGCTATAATATGCTTGTTTTCTGCCACAAATYTCTTGTTCGAAACAAGGTCTGAAAGATCTTTTATAGATGATATTTTGTATAACCCTTCTGAAGATGAGGAATGCTCTGCTTTGATAAGAAAAGGGAAACAGATATTCGCTTTTACCAAGTCTTCAATTGATTCAAAAATTCGTGTTTTAGGCTCATTAACACCCTCTACATAAAACACTTGATGCATGTAGGTTTTATTTTCCCATAACATGGTCTCGCTGTGTTTGGGAAATACTGAATTTCCCTGCTGTTCAAGCTGCATGGTAATATGCGACAGTATATGGGTATAGTTATCAAACTTGTATATATTGTATCGATTGCTAATGGAAAAAAAAATCTTTTTGTTATGGTATTT
Source organism: Pedobacter sp. 05L430 (assembly GCF_056397585.1). Lineage (NCBI taxonomy): Bacteria > Pseudomonadati > Bacteroidota > Sphingobacteriia > Sphingobacteriales > Sphingobacteriaceae > Pedobacter > Pedobacter sp. 05L430. The sequence goes on from NZ_JBFTNT010000310.1 coordinate 3,477, forward strand.
CCCAATGGCCAGATTAAACACAATTTTTATTCTTTTATTTTCTGCTATCAGCCCAGCAATAGTTGCCATATCCCATATAAATGCATCTGATCCAAAATACTTAATAGATCTAAAGGGAATCCAAACTAAAATATCACTACTAGCATCATGCAGTCTCCAGAGTTTTAGCCATTTAATTGCTACTATAATTCTGATGATACGCGCTATTCTCTTTAGTACCTTGGTTACTTGTTTCATAAGCTGAATTAATTAGTTCTATTTCTTTAATACCTAAGTATTTTATAGGCATTTCCTTCAATTTCAATATTACCTTTTCATATAATTTCATTACTCCAGACTCATGAYCATAACTCAAATCGTCTATATAAACTACAGGCACGCCTCTGTTTAATAGTTCATTTATATAATCAAGCTTGTCTTCAGCCTTCCTTACCAGAATTACACAATCAGCCTTCAGGCCATTTGCTGCCAGCCATTTACGTGTCGAAAAGTAGTCGAGGTAGCTTCTTGCGGATATAAATATTACTTTCTGCCTGGTTCTGGTTTTATCCAGTATAAAATTCCGCATCCCAATAAAAATCGATAACGATCCATATCGGTGGTTTTCATTTCTATAAACATAATCTTGTAGTGATGGCCAGGTATCGGCAAGGGTATTATCTATATCAACAAGGTATATCTCCTGATTTTGGACGGCATTTTTTATAGACCTTCTAAAACGATACCTGAAATACAAATTACAAATCCCAAAAACTATTGCTTTAAACAACCGTTTCATTTACCAATTTCAAAACGTCATTCATCTGAATACATGCTTTTATGCTTTGAATTACATAGTCGTTTTCATCTTTTGAACGGGATGCTAATCTTATAAACTGTCCCTTTAAGCCAATTTTATCATCACATGTTCTTACGTAAATGCCATAACTTATAAGCAGTTTGGCTACAAACTCTGTAGATTTTATGCCTTCCAGTAACTCAATAAGTACAAAATTGGCCATGCTTGGGTAAACTTTAATATTTGGCAACTGTCTCAGCTCCTGTATAAATTCCAGCGTCTCAACAATATATTTTACCCTTACCTTATCATATCTAAGTGCAAAATCCGCTCTTGTATACAATCGAAAGAAATATTCGGCAAAACCATTTGAATTCCACAAATAACCATTCTTTAATAAAAGATCAACATATTCCTTTCTCATCACACCATACCCGGCCCTTACACCTGCAATCCCAAAATCCTTCGACATGCTTTTTAGAACAATAACATTAGGATGTTCTTTAACA
>NZ_JBFTNT010000311.1:0-4761 GCF_056397585.1 Pedobacter sp. 05L430
CCATTTGCACCTCTTGATCCATAAATAGCTGTTGATGAAGCGTCTTTTAGTACCTCAACCGAAGCTACATCCAAAGGGTTAACAGAGTTTGGATCTACGCCAACTACCCCATCAATTACATACAATGGATCTATGTTGGAGTTAATTGAGCCAATACCCCTTACCCTTACCTTTGCGGCCGCACCCGGAGCAGCACTGTTAATACTAACCTCTACACCGGTAACTTTACCCTGCAAAGCCTGAGATATATTAGCCACAGGTTTATCCATCAGTTGCTCGCCTTTAACTGTAACTACAGCACCCGTAAGGTCAGATTTTTTTACAGTACCGTATCCAATTACCACAACCTCATTTAAACCGCTTGAGGATTCAGCTAATTGGATATTGATGGTTTTTCTGGCGCCTACTTTAACTTCCTGAGTAGTATAACCAGTGTACGAGAAAACCAAAATATCGTTTTCTCCTTTTACTTCAATGCCGTAATTCCCGCTGGCATCGGCGGAAGTAGCGAGTGTGGTACCTTTTACCAGGATACTTACACCTGGTAAAGGACTGTTGTCTTTTGCATCGCTAACCTTGCCAATAATCTTAAGCTGAGCCATCGCATGAAAGGACAGCATAGAAAATATGACCGAATAAAATATTCTTTTCATCATAATATTAGTTTTAGGATTTAGTTTTAGTTTTTTGAATGACCAGGGAATTCCTGGAATAGTAGATCAGCTAAAACAATTTAGTCATGGTGGCAAATAATTGATATCCACAAAGATTAATTTAAGCTTTAGATGATTTAAATAATAGTACAGAACACGCATAGTATAGGGATTTAGGTAGACACGGTATTTAGCACTTGGAGAGCTCCAGAATTTTTAAGGGAATGGTGTTGGTAGCATTATGTAAATACATACCATACAAATGGATATTGCTCGTTTCATACTAGGGACTTAATATTTAACAGTAAATTTGGTTACAGCACCATTGCGATTGATTAATTCGCGATGAATGTATCTACAATATAAATAACAAAAAATTAAGTTCCAAACATTTTAAGGATAAAGAAGGAGATACCTAGATATTGAGTGCTTTTTCAAGGTTATTTTTAAAATTTCGTCCGATAGGAATTTGATAACCATCCAGTACAATTCTGTTCCTTTCCAGACGCGTTATTTTCTGAATGGATACGATGAAGGATTTATGTACCCGAATGAAACGGTCGTGCGGAAAAATATCAAGCATTGCTTTAATTGACCCTTTGAGCAGGATTTTTCCGGTATAAGCATAAATTATTGCATAGTCTTTAAGCCCTTGAATGTGGGTAACATCATTAAAATGCAGTTTTATGCGTTGCACACCGCTTTTAACAAAAATAAAATCAGTTTCCCGAAAGGCAGGATTATCATCAATATTTATATTCTGCGCTTTTAAGGTTAAGAATTCTGTGATTTTTTCAATAGCCTGCTTAAAACGATTAAAAGAAATCGGTTTTAATAAAAAATCAACTACTCCCATTTCATAACCTTCAAAAGCATAATCGCGGTAAGCAGTTGTAAAAATTGTAAGTGGTGGATCTGTTAATTCGTTCAGAAATTCAATACCTGTCATTTCCGGCATCTCAATATCGATAAATAGTACGTCGACAGGTTGATTTTGCAAAAAACGCAAGGCTTCTCGTGTGTTGGCAAACAACGACACAGAATGTACATTGTCGATACGTTTTAAGTAACCGTCCAATATTTCAAGCGCTAGCGGTTCATCATCTACAACAACAATTCTCAGCATTATTTCTAATTTCAATCCATTTAGTTATAATTCAATTACCAGCCTGGCATGGAAAACATTTTTCTTATCATCAAATTCAAGTTGGTGTTTAGCCGGATAAAGCAGCTCCAAACGTTTTCTTAAATTATCAAGCCCTATTCCACCCTTGCCTTTATTAGAAACTGTTGATGGTTTTGAGTTTTCTATATTAACTGTTAATGTTGCATTATTCAATGCTATATCAACAGTAAGCCAACTATTTTCAGTTTGCTTACTAAGCCCATGTTTAAAAGCGTTTTCTACCAAAGGCAGCAACAATAAAGGGGCAATTTCATGACCTTTTAGTTCAGCATTAATATTTAATAAAATAGCAGAATCAGCACTAAATCTGAGTCGCTCTAATTCAATGTAATTACTTAAGTAAGCAATTTCTTTTTCCAGCAGTACCTTTGCATCAGTACTATCATATAGCATATATTCCATCATTTCTGATAGCTTAAGCACTACATCTGGTGCTAGTTCTGATTTTTTAAGTGTTAATGCATACAAGTTATTTAATATATTGAACAGGAAATGTGGATTTACCTGGGCACGAAGAAAATTAACTTCTGCATTTAATTTTTCTACGGTAATTTTCTGAATGAGAAGCTGTTGCCCATACCAATCCATACTTAATTTAAGCGCCAGCATTAAACCTAAATACCATAACGTGCTAAAGAAATTGTAAGATAGACTTTCCATTAAATCGCTGTTGCGCATAGGGCCTATAACATAACCATACAAATAAAAATCAAAAAGACTCTGGGCTGTTAGGTACCCTATTACTGAAGCAATAACTGCCACGGAATATATAAAGTAGCGTTTCTTTAGCAGGTATTTTGGCAAGAAAAAGTGAAGGTTAAGGTAGGCTATGACAATTAGCAGAGCAATTCTTACAGTTACGCAAGCAACAAAATAAGGCATACTGGCTTTGTATATGAGGTATCTTTTCTCATATATAAAGAATCCTGTGATCAACAACCAATAGGTACTATGAGCCAGGACATACTTTAGGGAAACAGTCCCTTTTGAAAATGGCAGCTTAAGCTGCTTGTCAAGAAAGTCCATATTTAAATATCATATATAAAGGAACTTAAAAGTGCTAAACCTCCAAAATTATTTCGACGAACGGCATAAAAAGTAGAGGTTCGTCTACTTTTTCGTTTACTGGTCTACTATTTTTTTGCATGGTTTCCTTTTCAGCTAATATTGTTCAGGTATTTAAATTTAAAAATTGCATTATGAAAACTACAACATTCAATCAGGCGTTTATTAAGATATTTACGCTGATTACATTATGTTTCACCACGTTCGGTTTCACCACGAAATTTGGATTGGACAGTTATGAGATTTACTTAAACAACAAGCTTATTCTTAAACAGTCGGTAAACGAGCAATTGAGCTTAAGGGTACTGCAACTTGATAAGGCAAATGTTAATGATCAGTTGCGCATCAATTACATACACTGCACTTTAAAGGGAGCAGGCACGAATAGAAATATAGTTCTAAAAGATGAAAAGGGAAAGAAACTGAAAGATTGGTCATTTGCCAATGCGACTGGTTCTGATTTAACTATGGTGATCTCCGTAAAAGAGCTGTTATCGCTGATAAAAAACAATCCAAATCATGAGCTGAGTCTGCATTATACATCAAAGGAACTTACTAAAGCTCAGATGCTTGCATCTCTTACAGTTAATTAGACTAAAGTTACCTAGAAGGTCTGCCTCCAGTAGACAGTCCTTCTTTTTGTCTGTTGAAAATGAATAGCTTATTCGTGTAAGCTAAAAAATCCGTACCTTGAGGCCATTACGACTAACGCAGCCAGCTGAAAGCACAAGAAAAACACAACATGGCAGAGCAACTCATCCATATCTGGGCAGGAATGTCACAAAATAAAACAGAAGAGCAATTCTATAAATACTTTGATCAGAGTAAATTTCTGAAAGACAATAACAGTTTTAATACAGATGAAGCTTATTCCAGAAATGCACCTGATTTCCAACTTCGCTCTCAGTTCAGCAAAGACATTGGCAAGGAGTATGACTACGATGCAGACTGGCTGACCATTTATCATGGTCGCAAAAGAATCAGCATTCAGGCTGCCATTGAAGAGCTACCGATCTGGGATGACCAAACAGAAGTAGACATCTATCAGGCCTGTATCAGTAAAGGAATTTCTACGGTAAACTCTATTCTTTGTTATGCAGATGACGAGCTTAGCATAGACAATCCCCTTGAAAACTATAACGATATGATCTTTATAGGCAGTTTTAATAACCCGAGATAATTTACAACACTATAGAAACATATTTTTAAGCTCTTTAAGAAATTCGCATTGCTGCTGACTGATAAATTCCTCGGCCTGCGTTAGAGAAAACCACCGGGCCTGATCTATTTCTGGAAAATCGACAATTTTACCTGATTTAGGCGGCCATTCTAAAGGGAAGGTATTGCATGTGATGTTGTCGGCATCTAAATCGCCGCTAACAGCCCAGCAATTAACTATTTTACCACCCTTCTGAACCACTGGCTTCAACGCTTTAAAATCTCCATGAGGCAGATAACCTGTTTCTTCATTAAATTCCCGCAAAGCCGTCTGTAAAGTATCTTCATTAGGCAATATTTCGCCCTTAGGAACAGTCCACCAACCTTTGTCCTTATTACGAAAAAAGGGGCCGCCAGGATGAACGAGTAAAACTTCTGGTTCTTTATTTTTTATCCTATACAGCAATATACCGGCACTATGTTTACTCATTGGTTGTAATTTCTGTTAATTTATAGATTATTGACTAAATAAAGATGATGATGTCGCAATCACCCCTATTAATTGTCTTTTATCACCATGTAAGTTTAACTTACTTACCTCTATATTTGTTTTATACCAAAGAATAAACATTTATAAACTCAACAATATGTCATTTCAAGGATACTTAAAGACCATCAAAGAAAAAACCGGGTTAGATC
>NZ_JBFTNT010000312.1:0-4748 GCF_056397585.1 Pedobacter sp. 05L430
ACTTCTTCCTTTGTTACCGTCCATGAGATGCAGGCCACAGGAATTGCAAGTATAAACAACCAATATTCGTGAGTATTCATAAAAATATTTAAAGAATGACGATTTCATGTTAGCTGAACAAAACAGCCATGTATTTGTTTAAACAATTTTTTTAATCATTCATTTAGTTTCTTTTCTTATAGTTCCATACCGCCCAGGCATTCAGTACAATGGCAAAAACACCAACAGTACCTAGTTGAGGCAATATGTCTCTTAACCCACTACCTTTAAGGATAACCATTCGCATTACTTCTATCAGGTAACTAACCGGATTGAACCTCGAAACTATTTTTGCCCAATCGGGCATACTGTCTATAGAGGTGAATAAGCCACCCATCAGAATAAAGATCATCATGAAAAAAAACATGATAAACATAGCTTGCTGCTGGGTATCACAAAAGGTTGAAATCAAAAGTCCGAAACCCAAAATGGCCAGCAAGAAAACAGATGCAAAGAGATACAGCACTAGCAAATTTCCGAGAGGTTCAATACCATAAATTAACCACGATACTAGGAGCCCTAGCGTAAACACCACATTTCCAAGTACCCAAAAGGGGATGAGTTTTCCCAATATAAAATGATGTTTTCTTATTGGACTTACATTGATCTGTTCGATAGTACCAAACTCTTTTTCTTTTACAATGTTTAGTGCCGATAGAAAACCTCCAATCATGGTAACCAGTATAGCCAAAATACCGGGAACCATAAAAAATTTGTACTTCATTAAAGGATTAAACAGATTGGATGAGCTGATCTCGATAACCGCAGCGCCGCTAAACTTTGAAACCGGCAGCAATTGCAGTCTTATATCGTTATTAAAGTCTCTTATGATAGACCCAAGATATGCTCCTCCAAGATTTGCCTTTACTCCGTTTATGGCATTTACGACAATAAATAGCTGTTGGTGGTTTTCGCGGACAAGGTTGCGCTCAAATCCATGCGGAATTTCCAGAATCAGATCGGCCTTGTCCGCTTCAATCAGTTTCATTCCTTCCTTAAAAGAGGCATTATATCCGGTAAGTTTAAAGTATCCAGAGGCGGTAACTTTAGAGATCAGTTTTTGGGAATAGCTGGAATGATCATGATCTACTACAGAAAGATTGATGTTCTTTACTTCATAATTTGCAGCAAGCGGCAGAATTATCAGTTGCATAACCGGCATTATGATGATCAGTAACAGTATAGCCTTGTTGCGAAATATCTGTCTGAATTCTTTTTCGAGTAAAAAACGGATCGTTCTCATGCCAGTCTGATTTTAAAACTTTTTAAACTCACTACTAATAAACCAAGGGTAATACCACCCAGAATTAACGTTTCTTTCCAAATGGCCGAAAATCCTAATCCTTTGATCATAATGGACTTCACAATTAAATAGAACCATTTTGCAGGAACCAGATTAGAGATCAATTGCAATGGGTAAGGCATGTTTTCTATAGGAAACATAAAACCACTGAAAAGCACTGTTGGTAAAAACATTCCCATCAGAGAGATTAACATGGCCATTTGCTGGGAATCTGTTTTTACAGAGATGAATATGCCCAGGCTTAGGCAGGTGATGATAAACAAGGTGCTTTCTACAAAAAGCAGGGCCACACTTCCGTTAACTGGCAAATCGAGCACATAAACACTCAACAGTAGGATGGAAGCTACATTTATGAGCGATAGAAAAAGGTATGGTACTGCTTTAGAAAGGATAACCAGAAGCGGACTAAACGGTGAAACCAATAAAATTTCCATGGTTCCTGTTTCTTTTTCTTTTACAATTGAAATAGCCGTCATCATTACACACACCAGCATTAGTACCAGGGCCATGACACCCGGAACAAAATTATGTGCACCCTTTAGTTGCGGGTTGTACAACATCCTTACTTCGGGAACTATCAAGTAGGGTATAGCTGCTGCTTTATCAATTGAATTTTGATAGTCCTGAATAATTGAAGAAACATAATTTGTAAGCATACTGGCAGTATTAGGATCAGAAGCATCGGCAAGAATCTGGATCTGTGCCTTGCGCTGATGGAGTAGGGCTTCATTAAATCCTGCCGGAAAAACGATGGCCATCTTAATTTTTCCTTTTTTAAATGCCGCTTCCATTTGCTTATTGTTCATCACGCTGCTTTGAATATCGAAGTACCTGCTGGCAGCTATCCTGCTGATGATTTGTTGTGAGGCCTGGTCTTTGGCCTGATCCATAACAATGATCTCAGAGTTTTTAACCTCGTTGGTTAGTGCGAATCCAAAAATAAGAATCTGGATAACCGGCATTCCAAATAGAATTAGCAAGGTCTTTTTGTCCCTCCAAACATGGGCAAATTCCTTTTTTACAAAGTTGATAAACTGTTCCATTGCCTTATTATTCTAATCGCTACGTTTTGCACCTCTGGCCAGATGATAAAAAACCTGGTCCATTGAGCTTGCTTTAAATTGACTTTTTAAATTAGCCGGGGTATCAAGCGCTTCTATTTTTCCGTCTACCATAATAGATATGCGGTTACAATACTCAGCTTCATCCATATAATGAGTGGTCACAAAAATGGTAATTCCTTTTGCAGATGCCTCGTAGATCAGGTCCCAGAATTGTCTTCTTGTTACCGGATCAACTCCTCCGGTTGGTTCGTCCAGAAATACAATTTTTGGTTGGTGTAAAACCGCAACTGAAAAGGAAAGCTTCTGTTTCCAGCCCAAGGGCAGGGAGGCTACTAATTTTTTAGCTTCGTTTTTAAGTTCTAGCTGTTCCAGTAAGTCTTCACTTTTAGTTTTAATTTCCCGATTGCTTAACCCATAGATTCCTCCAAAAAACCTGATGTTTTCCTGCACGGTGAGATCTTCATACAAAGAGAACCTCTGACTCATGTAGCCTATATTCCTTTTAATTTCTTCTGTTTGCTTATATACATCAAAACCTGCTACTGTGGCTGTACCAGAACTGGGTATAGATAAGCCGCATAGCATGCGCATGGCAGTTGTTTTACCGGCACCGTTAGCACCCAGAAAACCAAATATTTCGCCCTTTTCTACTTCAAAAGTAATTTCATTTGTTGCTGTGAAATCTCCAAAGCGCTTGGTCAGCCTATCCGTTTTTATTACATATTCCATAGCTAGTTCTTCAATAATTTGATGAAATAATCTTCGATGGTTGGTGGTACAGGCTTAATTTCAATCTGAGTTAAACCTTCAGCTTTCAGGTAGGTCTTCAGCTTATTATCCTCAAAAGAACCATTAAAGGAAACATGGGCATACTCGCCAAAGGCATAACAATCCATTACCTCAGGGTATTTTCTAAGTGCTTTAATCAGTTCATACATCTGATCTGCTTTGATTGCATATAGTTGCTCCGGATATTGCTGAATCATATTTTGAGGGGTGTTGATGGATAATATTTTCCCGTTCTGGATCAGGGCGATGCGGTCGCACAAAGTAGCCTCGTCCATATACGGGGTTGATACCAGAATGGTAATATCTTGCGCTTTAAGCCTTTTCAGCATCTCCCAAAATTCTTTTCTTGACACCGGATCTACTCCAGTTGTTGGCTCATCCAGAAACAATACGGTTGGTTTGTGGATAAGAGCACAGCATAATGCTAGTTTTTGTTTCATTCCACCTGAGAGTTTCCCCGCCCTTCTGTTTTTGAAGGGTTGGATCTGGACGTAGATATCTTCGATCAGATGATAATTCTGAGCGATGGTAGTGCCAAATACAGTAGCAAAAAAGCGAAGGTTTTCTTCGATGGTCAGGTCCGGATAGAGTGAAAATCTGCCAGGCATATAACCAATTGTTTTTCTAATCTGTTTATAGTCGGCAACTACATCATAACCGTCTATCTTTGCCGTTCCTTTTTCAGGAAGTAGCAGGGTAGTCAGCATCCTGAAAATACTGGTTTTACCTGCGCCATCAGGACCAATAAGGCCAAACAGTTCTCCCTTTTTTACATGGAAAGAAACATCATCGACAGCAACTAGCTGCTCTTTACCGTAGGTTTTACGGAGCTCGTTTACCTCGATGGCAAAGGCGCTGCTCATATTTTTTTAGATAAAATAATCTCTCCGTACATGCCTATTTTTAAATAGCCATCATTTTTTAGCTTTACCTTAATTGCATATACCAGATTGGCCCGCTCGTCTTTGGTTTGTATGGTTTTAGGAGTGAATTCTGCTTTATCGCTAATCCATTCTATAATACCCTCGTAAGTTTTATATTTTCCGTCTGCTGAATCAACCAATACCTCAACTTTTTGCMCAAGTTTAATAGCTGGCAACTGATTGCCAGTAATGTAAGCTCTTAAAATGATGGACGACAAATCACTGATTTTGTACAAAGGTTTGCCTATTGAAGCCATTTCATTTACTTCAACATATTTGACCAGTACAGTGCCTGCTGTTTCGTTTATAATTTTACTCTTTAAAAGCTGATCGTTTAACTGATCAATCTGTACATTCAATGGAAGTGTTTCTTGATTTAAACTTGTCGAGGTAATATTCAGAGAAGATCTCTGAGCAGCTATCTGTTTTTTAATAATTGCAATCTGAGCATTGGCGTCGTCCAATTGTTTTGGTGTTGCAGCATCGGCCTTTAAAAGATTGGTAATTCTTTGCCGTTCTCTGTTTGCTTGCTTTAGTTGTTCCTGGTATGCGGCTATCTGAGCTGGTACATCAGGCTTTTTACCTAGTACAACATTAATCTGGGCTCGCAGTTGTTTCTTTTTTAAGTAT
>NZ_JBFTNT010000313.1:0-4744 GCF_056397585.1 Pedobacter sp. 05L430
CAGTTAACCCCCGATTAGAATCGTTTAACATCAATTCTATTCCTTCAAAAGGTATTAACTTTTTCGGAAGTAATCCACAAACTGGTAGCCTGTTTATTCAGTTCAAAAACGGTGGCACCTACATTTATTCAGGTGTTCCGCAGGAAGTAAAATCAGGACTATTCAATGCAGATAGTATAGGTAGATACGTAACCACAAATATTGTCGGCAAATACGCTTCGGAAAAGTTAGAAGGGGTAGGCGTAGAAAAGAATTAAAGCATTACCAGCCAATATTGGCAAACACCTGGCCGCGGTGATCAGTGGCAAGCCGCTCAATATCGAGCAAATTCAAAATCCAATTCAAATGAGTACAGAAAGAAAATTATCTGGTAGCATCGCATTGACAAAATTGCAACATGTAATCCAGGAGAAAAAAGGAAAAAACGGTCCTGTTAAATGTATCGTTATTCCAATTGACGCTAACCTATTAACTGAAAAAGATGGTGCAGTTTACATGTCCGTAAACGTGAATTTTAAATCTGAGCAGGATAAATACGGACAGAATGGCTTTATCAGCAAGACTACGGACAGCAAGATTTGGAAGGAATTAGATGAAGAAGGTAAAAAAGCTGCACAAGAGTTGTCTCCAATATTAGGAAACATTAAAGACTTTTCTGGTGGTTCAGCAAATGATAATGCAGGAGCAGCTGTGGAAGGAGTGTTGGCTGAAGAAGATGATTTGCCTTTTTAGTATCCCTTCCTATGCATTAACTAATATTTTGCATATTCTTCGCCCTGCCTCGTTCGAGTGGCGGGGTTTGGAGGTGCCGGGATGGCTCAAATCCTAATATCATGTCAATTAACTCAAGCAAAGAAAAAACATTAGAAGAAATGACAAATCAAAATATAGAATTTATTTGGGCTTCACCAGAATGTTTTCCTGGGTTTAGTTCAGCAAAAGGAGGTGTAGTTATTGACTATTCACGTATACAAGATAGGGAAGGCCACGAGGAGTTGGCGACAATCATAACTCAATGTTTAGAATGTTCAAATTTCAGCAAGGAGGTAAGAAGATGATAAATAAGCAACATTTCCTGTATACAGAGGGTGGTGGCTTTAATCCCATCAAAGTTAAAAATCCGGAATCAGTAGAATTTTTAATAATAGATCTTTTCTGTGGAGCTGGCGGAACTTCTACTGGATTTCATCGTGCCTTATTTGGTGATGACCAGGTTGCCATTGTAATGGCTTGCATAAATCATGATCCAATTGCTATAAAATCTCATTGGCGTAATTATCCTGATGTTGTGCATTTTGAGGAAGATATTAGAACTGTTGAATTAGCGCCACTGGTTGAATTAATTGCAAAATATCGAATACTATACCCTAATGCTAAAATAATCCTTTGGGCAAGCTTAGAATGCACAAATTTCAGTAAAGCTAAAGGAGGTCAGCCGCGTGATGCAGATAGTAGAACCCTAGCTGATCATTTAGACAGATATGTTGATGCTTTAAATCCAGATTACATACAGATCGAGAATGTTGTAGAGTTTATGAGTTGGGGCCCCCTTGACGTAAACGGAAAACCTGTTAGCCGAAAATCTGGATCTGATTGGTTAAAGTGGTGTAAGCATATTGACTCATTCGGATATAGAAACGAATGGAAAGAATTGAACAGTGCTGATTTTGGTGCCTATACATCGCGTAATCGTTTATTTGGTTGTTTTGCTAAACCGAATTTACCTATTGTTTGGCCAGAAACAACTCACGCTAAAAAGCCGGGTTTAGATGGAATGTTTGGTGTTCAGCATAAATGGAAAGCGGTTAAGGATGTACTGGACTTTGATGATGAAGGTTTAAGTATCTTCAATCGTAAAAAACCATTGGTTGATGCTTCATTAGAACGTATTGAAGCTGGTTTAATCAAATTTGTTGCGGGTGGTAAGGATGAGTTTTTATTGAAATACAATTCCATGGCTAAAAATGGCGACAGAAAACAGTCTGTTGTTTCTGTTGATAAACCTGCACCAACAATATCTTGCCAAAACCGGACGGCAATGTGTTTCATTGCTAAATATTACAGTGGCAAACCATCTGGAATGGTTATACCTGTAACAGGGCCAGCAGGTGCTGTAAAATGTAAGGATGGACAATCACTCATAAAATGTGAATACTTTCTCTCAAAAGCTTATTCAGGTAAACCTGAAGGAAAAGTTATCCCAGTTACAGGGCCAGCGGGGACGATCCCAACAGTTGGGAATCATTCCTTAATAAAAGCTGTGCCGTTCATAGTACAGAGAAATGGAGGAAACCCGTCACATAGAATTCAATCAACTGAAAATCCATCGAGAACATTAACATCTACGGCCGGTAATCAGGAACTAGTAAAGGCCGTTCCTTTTATTTTAAACTATCATCATTCAAGCATTTGTAATTCAATGGACGTACCATGTCCAACATTGGTATGTAAAGATAAGTTAGCTATCATAAATGCTCAGCCTTTCATTATGAACACCAACTTTAAAAACGTTGGGAGCTCAGTAGATGAACCAGCAAAAACTTTGTTAGCCAGCCGCCATCATCCTTATATTGTTAATCCTGCTTTTTTGGCCAAATATTATGGAACTGGTGAGAATGCTGTTTCAATCGATACTGCCGCGCCCACTCTTGGTACAAAAGACACGTTATCCAAAATACAACCTATATTTTTTGATAAAACCTATTCAGGTAATGGAAATTCAAATCAATATCAATCGATCGAGCAACCTGCTGGCACATTGATGCCGAACGATAAGCACAGATTAATTAATTGCCAGCCATTTATTCTAAATCCCTCTCATGGCGGCCATTGCACAGGCACTAACGTTCCATGCGTTACAATAGTCGCAAGACAAGATAAAGCGCCATTGTACCTAATACAGTATTCAATTGATAAAAATGTTAACATCCCGATTTACGATGATGATAGCGCGGTGATGGTCAGAATTAAACAGTTCATGGCATTATATGGATTAGCCGATATCAAAATGAGAATGTTGAAGGTTTCCGAGCTGATACTTATACAAGGATTTCCATCCGATTATAAACTTGAAGGCAATCAAACAGACCAGAAAAAATTCATTGGTAACAGTGTTGTGCCTCATGTAGTAACATCCTGGTGTTTAGCAATGGCAGATAAATGTAGGACTTTAAGAATGGCAGCATGAAAATCCTATTCACCAAACTCAGCCCCGGACAGAAATTCTTCCCCGCACCAAATGCTACACCAAGGAGCATTCATATGGTACATGCAACTTACGTAAGTATTATCAGGCATGATGGCCCAACTAAGAAGGAGGATTGGTACGGACGAGTTTATCCGGATAGTCCTTTATGGAGTAAAGAAGTTGAAGTAATTGGCGCAAACATTAAACAAAAGAATTAAAGTTATGAATCCAAAATTACCTCCTGGCGTAGCTGAAGCCAGAAGAATAGCCAGGAATAAGGCGCAAAATGAAAGATTAAAGAAAGAACGAGCAGAAGTAAGGGCAGCGCAAGGGCTTCCTCCTAAGGGGGCATTAACACCTGAAGAACGAAGGGAACAGATGAAGATCTATATGCGAGGTGTTCGTGAGCGTCAAAGAATTGAAAATGCCGCTGAAATTGCTGAAATTAAAGCGAAAAAGGATGCTATACGAGCCAAAAAAGCTAAGTTAAATCGAGATCTACAAAATGCAAAGGCGAAAGAAAAACGCAGATTGGATAGAGAAGCGGGGAAACCTGATCTTCGTGTTAACAATGGAAGAAAGCCTATTGACGGAGTTAAACGCGTCTATATTCCAAAGCCAAAGTCTGAGCGTAAGAGTAAGATGCCGCCTATGACTATAAAGCACCAGGCTAAAGCAATACCAACTCGCGTCATTGATTTATCTACTTGTACTAAAGTTCGTATCGATAGCAAGACTGAAATTTACGTTAAACCTGGTCAGGATATAGAAGCGGTTAGGGCTAAATACATCGCAGCAAGATTAAAATTGTGATTATTATTATGCATTAACTAATAATTGAAATAATTGTTTATATTTGTTTTATCGCAACGGTAGACGGTTGTAAAAAGAAATTCAAACATTAACCCCTGTAAGTAGTATCTCTAGCGCATCAGCGCAGAAATGGCTGTCTACCACTCTATTTGCAGGGGTTAATGTTTAACTAAAATACGTGTTTTATGAAAAGACTTAATGGAATTCAGAACATTAACAACATCCATGTCGCTGTGTACTATTGCGAAAATAAAGGATCATTCCACATTTGCTCAAAAGATAAAATAGTTGCAAATCATGACTACGCAATTGTTATAAAAACCCATACAAATATTGCTGATTCATTTGTTAGTTGGGCCTCAAAGATTAACAACTTGTCTAATCAGCCGGACAAAAATTTCGACTATACTGGAGATAGGCCAATCATTTCTAAAATTAGATCGGATTGGCAAATATTTAAAACAGTTTACGAATCAATTATTATAAAATAGTTAAAAATGGAGGCTAAGCATCTTAAAAACTTGATATCCAGTAGAGGTATTAAACAGAAGTTCATTGCAGACAAGCTAAACGTATCAAATTCATTAATAACRCAATGGGTAAAAGGCATTAAACCTATACCTGAAAATCGCGTACAAAGTCTTAAAAGATTGTTTGCTTAATCTTTATAAAACAGTTAAAAAATTTTAACCAATGATAACATTATTATTTACGGATAAGTCCGGTGCTGAATTGTCAGCATAC
>NZ_JBFTNT010000314.1:0-4733 GCF_056397585.1 Pedobacter sp. 05L430
CTAATGCCCTGTTGAATATTAAAGCCGAGATCCCCAAGTGGGACTTTAATAAGGTGATTCAGGATGCTGATCAAGCCTGGAACAAACAACTGGCTAAGATTGACATCAAAACGGATTCATTAACACAAATGAAGAAATTTTATACGGCATTTTACCACACCATGATCGCTCCTTCCATTTTCAATGATGTCAATGGAGAATATTGGGGAACGGACAAAAAGGTTCATAAAAATACTCGTTTTAATAACGTGACTACATTTTCGTTGTGGGATACCTACAGGGCAAACAATCCGCTGTTTACCATTATCCAGCCTAATCATGTCCATGACATGATCAATTCAATGCTGGCGATTTATCAGCAGCAGGGGACCCTGCCTGTTTGGCATCTCATGGCCAATGAAACCAACACAATGCCTGGAAACAGCGCACTGCCCGTTGTTGCCGATGCATTGCTAAAAGGTTACAAGGGTTTCGACACCAAGCTCGCTTACGAAGCCTTGAAAGCCACCGCTATGAACGATTCCCGGGGCCTCAAGTTTGTAAAAAGCCTCGGATATATTCCGGCCGACAGTGTTGCTGAATCAGTTTCAAAGGGACTGGAATACGCTATCGATGACTGGTGTGTCGCACAAGTAGCGAAAAAGATGGGCAAACAGGATGATTATACCTATTTTAGCAAACGAGCTGAAAACTATAAAAATTATTACGATCCGCAAACAGGTTTTATGCGTGGCCGCCTTTCGGCAAATCAGTGGCGTACTCCTTACAGCCCTTTCATTTCTATACATGAGCACGGTGATTTCAGCGAAGGTAACGGTTGGCAATATACCTTTATGGTGCCACATGATGTGGAGGGTTTAATTGAGCTATTGGGGGGTCAAGACAAGTTCAATAAAAAGCTTGATTCATTGTTCACTGCAGAAGGTGATATGGGTGAATCCAAATCGGCGGATATATCTGGTTTAATAGGCCAATATGCACATGGTAACGAGCCGGGACATTCCATGGCTTATTTATATGACTACTCGGGCAAGCCTTGGAAAACAGCCGAAAAGGTGCGGTTCATTTTAGATAATTTCTACACGGATAAAGTCGATGGCATTATTGGAAATGAAGATGTTGGTCAGATGTCAGCCTGGTACGTCTTATCGGCCTTAGGCTTTTTCCCGGTAAACCCGGCAAATGGCATGTACGTTTTTGGAAGTCCGACGATTAGCGAAGCTACACTGACGATAAACGGAAACAAAAAGTTCCACATAACTGTGAAAAACAACGGTCCGAAGAACAAGTATATCAATGCCATGAAACTTAATGGTGTTGACTTTACAAAAACGTACTTTAAACACACTGACATCATGAACGGTGGCGAACTGGAAATAACTATGGGTAGCAAACCGGGATCTGTTTGGGGCGTGGGGGATGCCAATAAAGCGGTATCTGTTTTATAGTCCTTGTGATCGGGATGAGCTGAGTCTAAAGCACGAATTTCACAAGCTGACTTGGTAGATATGACATAACTTTACCTTTATGATACCACGATAATAAAACCGCTATGAGAAAGATAATATTACTGATGCACGTTTCCCTTGATGGGTTTGTTGCAGGACCTAGCGGAGCGATGGACTGGATCCGTGTAAGCGAGGAAATGTTCGATACGGTTGGCAAACTTACCGACAATGCAGACGCTGCATTGTATGGCAGAAAGACTTACCAAATGATGGACAGTTACTGGCCAACAGCAGCAGATCAGCCCAATGCATCAAAACATGACATTGAGCACTCACAATGGTACAAAAAGGTTGAGAAATTGGTAATCTCGAATTCATTGAAAGATACCAATGCGGCTAATACCCGGTTTATCGGAAATGATGTCGCATCGGAAATCAAGCAGATCAAAGGGCAACCCGGAGGTACTATTCTAATGATAGGAAGCCCCTCTACTTATCATGAACTTGCAGCACATAATCTGGTTGATGAATTCTGGTTATTTTTAAATCCAATATTGATTGGAACCGGGATACCATTATTTAACAATATTAACCACAAAATTGATTTGAAGCTTTTACAAACAAATTCTTTGCCTTCAGGGGTCATCGGCCTGCACTACGAAAAGGTATAGTCATTAAACAGCGCCTGGCCAGCACTTTGGGGAGGCCTGTGGTCTCGAGGAAAATGTCGCGTATTCCGAAGGAAATCAAGGCTGGTTGACTGCAGACTTTTTACCTATGATCACCCTAAATCAACACAAATTTTTAATACGAAAAGGTATCGCGACCAACAATTTGGTGGTCAGCCATCTTCCACGAAAAGTGTAAAGCAGCAGAAACAATCCGATCTACGCCAATCCCAAAGTCGATTGTAAAAGAAACTACGACTAATCTAGCCTATCACTTTTTAAATTAAGGTAGGCATTGAACACTAACCAAACGGGAAGACTGATTTCCAACGAATCCAGGCAAGACCGTAAAGTCCAGCCTGAATAAACCAAAAAAAAGCAGTTAGATTAACCTGCCTTCAAGGTCAAAAATTCCATGAGATGCTGTTCCAGCAACTCGGTATTGTAAGTGCCATCTGTAGTATGGTCTATAATCTCAAGGTTATTGTCACCGACTGTAATCGTGTACGCATTTCCGTCAATAATTTCCGGGAAGCTAATATTCACAATATCAGCCACGTGGGCAAATTCCACAGCCAGGTTGCTACCAAGCTGCTCATTCACGTAAGCAGGAAATTCCGTTTTTAAAAGCTCAAATAAACTTTCAGGGCTTAAAGGTTGTACATTGTCAATTGCTATCATAGGTTTTCCTATAAGCTTCCAATAATGGTGCCCAGAAATCATAAACCCTCCATCAGTGACCAAAGGCAGATAATAGACAACGGCTTTCAAAAAGTGTACGATCTGGACTAACTATTTCAGCTGGCAGTTGTTTAACTTATAAACCATCACAGGTCATGCAGGAAGAAGAAGAAATATTTAACGTATCGGTAGCGATCAATACCGGTCTTGAACCCTTAACATTCACGATCACCATGTACTATCCGTCCTCTGACCCAAATCATGAAAGGAACTACCGTGTTGCTCGTGACAACGTAACACTAGGCGTCCTTCATCAAAGTGCAGATGATTGCTGGCATTTACTGGAAGGCAATCTGGAACAGGAAGAAATCCAAGCGATCGGACAGGCAATTGACGCACATTAAACCCATAAGCAGTCCCCACCTCCAGATGTTTCCTCATCATGATGTCCGTCTGCCCGTCAACTCCTATTTTTAAGGTATGTGTATCAAAAGCCACAAAACCATTTTTCTCGTAAAAGCCGATGGCCCGCGGATTCGTTTCTCAAAAGCGTAGCCAAACCGATAATTTCCCAAGACTGGAAGTAACTTCCAGCATTTGCTCATACAACATTTGACTTAATTTCTTTCCATGGTACGCATTCAGCATATAAATCCGTTCAATCTCCAACCTGAAATTCTCTTTTTACTTGGGTCAGGGCTTGTCTAATATCCTCAGCATCAAGTTCTATATACGTGATGATCTGTTCATTTGCTTTGCATAAACCATCATTTTACCCCAAAATATGCATGGATAAATAAAACGCCCCGGCATAATTTCAGCATACCTTAAGAACAATCCACCCGCCACCGTAGAAGAAATTGACCGAAAACGAAAATTCAGCCCAAAAAAAACACCCGCTAAAAGCAGGTGATTAATCAATTATGAAGGAAATCTAATTAGCTGATTTTAACATTAATTGCATTCAAGCCTTTTTTACCTTGCTCGATGTCATAGCTTACTGAATCATTCTCACGAATGTTGTCCATTAAACCAGAAGAATGAACAAAGATTTCGCTATCACCATTAGCTGGCACGATAAATCCAAAACCTTTTGTCTCATTGAAAAAYTTTACTGTTCCTTGTTGCATTGTATTATATATTAATTGTATCCAAAGATACAAAAATAGTTGAAATATAAAATTTTATTTCGATATAAAAAAATAATTAGAATTATATTTCACGTTAAAATTATCTGTCAAAATATTTTTCCGAGATCAAATTCATAGCTAAATCTCTAAATTCAGACGTTTAAAGACCTCTTTGGTAATCAGCCGTACATTCGCTGAGAGCTGCTCATAACTACAATGCCGCAGTCCCTGAGGGAAAGGCACACCACCCTCCCGCTTTACCAGATCCATAGTAATTACCGAATCAACAGAGACCTCATGGTCTGCAAGCAGGGAAGCGTAAAGCCTCCGGGCAAAAGCCTCATCATTACCAAGGTGAAAACAACCATAAGTTTCGATGCCTTTAAACGTTTTCATGTTCAGAGATATTTCATAACTCGTTTCCATAACAATAAACAAAAATGAAATAAAAGAGCCTCTTCCAATAATTTGATAATTTAAACCTATTATTTCTGAATTTGGTTAATTATAAAGTATTTTGGCTAGGCAAAATTAAATTGAATGAAACTGATTTTCCATTCTATAATTCTGCTTGGTTTGTTCTCGTCATGTAATACCCATTCTTATATCTATAGAAAACCGGTTATCGGATTGGTATATGATAAAATGCCTTTAGCTGATGCTTCAGTTGCTTATGATTCATCTGATGCATTAAGCCGCAAAATATTATAACCAATAATGAAGGACAGTTTATTTTACCGAAAATTGAAATAGACAACTATGCGGACTTTATTAATTCTGTAAAAGGGATAAATTCAGTAATACTC
>NZ_JBFTNT010000315.1:0-4696 GCF_056397585.1 Pedobacter sp. 05L430
ATTCTTACCTTTTATACCGCTATGGTTGGAATGCTGGGCGCATTACTAAATGTTTCTCTAAGTGAAGGCACAAGCGCAAAGGCATTCTTTCAATCGTCTCTTGAATCGATTACCTTTTTAGACATTACCGCGTCTACTATTAAAGCCGTGATATTTGGTTTTACAATTGGAATGGTGGGTTGCTACCAGGGATATAATTCATCAAAAGGAACTGAAGGTGTAGGTAAAGCGGCGAATTCGGCAGTGGTTATTGGTATGTTCCTTATATTTATCGAGGAAGTAGTTTCCGTACAGTTTTTTGGTTTATTCAGGACTTAATTTTTAAACTATGAAAGAAAAGAAGCCCTTGTCTGAACAAGAAAAAGTAATAGAAATTAATGGCCTGTATAAGTCTTTCGGCAATTACCATGTATTAAGGGGAGTAGATTTAGAACTTTATAAGCGCGAAAACCTGGTTGTGCTTGGAAAGTCAGGTACGGGTAAATCTGTATTGATAAAAATTGTGGTCGGCCTATTAGCCCCAGACCATGGGGATGTTAGGGTACTTAACCAGCATGTTGATCAGATCACTTATAAAGAACTGCTTGCTTTAAGATTAAAAGTAGGATTTTCATTCCAAAACAGTGCATTGTATGATAGTATGACTGTTAGAGAAAACCTGGTTTTCCCTTTAATCAGAAATCAGAAAAAGTTAACAAAGCGAGAAATAACCAGTGCGGTTGAAGAGATGCTGGATGCAGTTGGACTACTCCATACCATTAACCAGATGCCTTCGGAATTATCAGGCGGCCAAAGAAAAAGGATAGGTATTGCCAGAACATTGATCTTACGGCCTGAAATTATGCTTTATGATGAACCTACAGCCGGACTTGATCCGATAACCTGTTTGGAAATCAATAGCCTGATTAATGAAGTACAGGAGCGCTTTCATACCAGTTCGATCATCATTACCCATGATTTAACCTGTGCAAAAGCAGTTGGTAATAGAGTAGCCATGTTACTGGATGGCAAATTTGAGCGTCAGGGTACTTTCGAAGACGTGTTTAATACAAATGATGAACGGGTAAAACCATTTTACGATTACAATTTTATTCAATAGAAATTATGCAGGCAACAGACACACGCCGTAAGATTATAGTTGGAGCGTTTATTCTCCTGGGCATAGCGATATTTATTTTAGGGGTTTTCACATTGGGAAGTCAGAAAAAAGCATTCGTAAAGAGCTTTACAGTTGATGTTGTTTTCAACGATATTCAAGGACTTAAAACCGGTAATAATGTATGGTTTTCCGGTGTAAAAATAGGCACAATAAAAAAGATCCAATTTTATGGTACTTCACAGGTACAGGTTTTCCTTAATATTGAAGAAGAAGCACACAAATACATTCATAAGGATGCATCTGCCAGCATTAGTTCTGATGGACTAATTGGGAATAAAATCATCGTAATTACAGGTGGAACGCCAAAGTTCCCATTTGTAGAGGATGGAGACAGGCTAAGAGTAAATACCACTTTATCGACAGACGACATCATGAAAACATTCCAGGTGAACAACAAAAACCTGGTAGAGGTAACTTCTGATTTTAAGATTCTTGCCAAAAGCCTTGTTGAAGGAAAAGGCACAGCAGGCGCACTACTTACCGACGAACAGATAGCTACTGATTTTAAAGCGATTGTGGTAAACTTGAAGAACACCACAGCATCGGCAAACAAGATGGCAGCAGAATTGGATAAATTCTCAAAAACATTAAATACAAAAGGTGGTTTGGCCGACAAACTGCTTACTGATACTGCTGTTTTTGCCAAACTTCAGGCCTCTGTAAACGAATTACAGAAAACGGCAAGTTCAGCAGCCACACTTACAGAAAACCTGAATAAAGCATCTGGAAAATTAACACAGACAGACAATGCAGTTGGTGTATTGCTAAATGATCAAAAGACTGCAGAGCAGGTAAAATCAATTATGCTAAACATGGAAACCAGCAGCAAAAAGCTAGATGAAAATCTGGAAGCATTACAACATAATTTTCTTTTAAGAGGCTTCTTTAAAAAGAAAGCCAAAGCGGAAGCCGCGGCAGCAGAAACTAAAAAAGAATAATACCAGCCATTGAGGCTATCTAAAGTATATTTTAAAAGTAGTTCCCTTATTTACAACACTACTTACTGTTACTTTACCTCCCATGGCATCAATCTGATTCTTTGTAATAAAAAGCCCTACTCCTTTTGAGTCGGGCTTTTTATTAAAGGTCTTATACAATCCATAAAGTTCTTCGCCATATTTCTCCAAGTCTATTCCTATCCCGTTATCAGAAATCTGTAAAACAGTTTGGGAGTCCTCAATAAAGGAATCCAATTCAACAACCGGATTTCTGTCAGGATGGCTATATCTGATCGAATTAAAAATAAAATTTAATAAAATACTTTCCAGATAGGCAGGATTATAATTCACAATAACATCCTTAGGAACATTATTTTTAATAATGGCATTTTTTAAAACGATTTGATCATTCAATATATCAATGGTTTTATTAATGTAATTACTCAAACTTAGCCGCTCTTTTATCACATCTATACTGGTTTGGATGCTAACTACTTTATTCAAATTCAGCATGGTTTCATTTAACAGGCCTGATACAGTTTTAAGTACTTCAATCAGCTCAATCCTTTCCTCTTCAGAACTGGTCTGCCCTATTAAATTGGTAATAGCCTGAATATTAGAAGTATGCGATCTTAAGTTATGAGAAACGATATACGAAAAATTCAGGAGCCTTTTATTTTGCTCTGTAACCAGGTTAAATGAATGATTTAAGGCATCCTGGGCATGTTTATTCTCTCCCACATCAATCATTATACCCCTTAATAAAACTGGGTTATTATTCTCAGAGATTACGTTTACAATATCTCTTAGCCACACTATTGTCCCGTCCTTAGCAATCATCCTGTATTCAAAGTCATGCTGAATATTTTTTCTGGTAGAAACAGTACAATATTCAATAGCCCAGTCTTTATCATCAGGGTAAATGTGATCGGCCCAGAAAGTTGGAGACGACAACCATTCCTCAACAGAATAGCCTAAAATATCTTCAACCTTTTTGCTAATAAATGTAAATTCAAAAGTATTGGGGTCTGCTTCCCATACAATCCCATCAATGGTATTTATTAAAGATTCGATTCTCAATTGAGAATCCAGAACGATCTTTTCAGCAGCCTTCCGATCAGTAACATCCTCAATAATTACAATGTGGTTGGTTGGTTCACCATTATCATTCCACAAAGGTGTTTCCACAATATTACACCACTTTGTGTACCCCTCTTTGTGCAGATATTTTTTTTGAACTCTATATTCTTTAACACTTCCATTATTAAAATACTTAACATCGGCCCTCACTCCATTTGGGTGATTTGGGAGGGTTATGTTTTGAAAGCTCAAATTCAGCAATTCAGATTCTTTATACCCCAGTATATCACATAATTTCTTGTTCACCTGTAAAAACCTACCATCAGTTGGGGTTACTAAAGCTATACCAATAGCTGCCTGATCAAATATTGTTTTAAATTTTGTTTCTGTATTTATCAGTTTCAATTGCTGACTATCTACCAGGTTCTGTAGCTCAGTAGTTTTTTTAACTACCTGAACAACCAGCAAACTGGATAAAATGGCCAAACCAATACCAAAAAGCAAAGGATATATCAATTGAAAAGGGATTATCCTTTCGTGAGCGTTAATAACATAAAGCTTCCAATTGGTGCCAGCAAAAGATGTAGATTGATGATCTTGACCAAGAAAGTCCCTATCGCCTTTTAAAAAAAACTCCTCTTTTCCGGTAGCTATATCAACATTTGAAAATTGAAAGTAAAAATTATTGTTTTTATTATTATAAACACCAATACTATTAAAGAACGCATCTTGCTTAATCACTACRGCAGAAAAGCCCCAGAACCTATTTTCGCGGTATATCGGTAATCGGCCAACAATCCCCATTCCTCCTTGCTGTAATTCGTAAGGGCCGGCATAATACATCATTTTTGAGGCTATCGATTTGGTAGCCATTAACCTTGATTCTTCAGATTTTTTAAAAAGATCCAGATTCAATGCCAATTCATTGCCTTTCTTTGGATAGAGATACTTTATGATACCGTTAGGTAATAATTCTAACGCCTTATAATCAGAGTTGGATGCTATTAATCTATCCGCAACAGCATCAAAATTCTTTGGAATGCCCTTATCATTTAAGGTCATAGCAAGTGTTAAAGTAGCAGTATAGCCATTGTTCAATACCAATTGAACATTCTGCTTTACTACATTAAGTGCATTGGCCATCTCCAGGCGCCTACCCTCTTTAATTATCTGATATCTCTGAATTACCAATAAGCCTATCAGCAATAGCAAAAAAAAGAACACACACAAGCCAATCACTTTGGGCTTGCCTGACAGCCGCCCAATACACGCTGTAAATTTTTCTTTGAGACGCATCGCTTGTTCTTAAACAAATATAACTTTTTACTAACAAACTATTATCCAAGTTTATTTACTTTAGTAGCTATAAAAGCATATATGATTTTTTTAGAAAACGAACATATAAAAGCATCTTTAACAACTAAAGGTGCAGAACTACAAAAGCTAACGAGCAAAGAAACAGGCAGGAACTACTTATGGGATGGTAATCCGGATTATTGGGGTAAGTTTAGTCCTATAC
>NZ_JBFTNT010000316.1:0-4691 GCF_056397585.1 Pedobacter sp. 05L430
GTTATAAATAAGGGCCCATTAGCTAACCACTTTAAATAATTAACTAATGTCAAAGCTATTAAAAAAAATTGCCAATCCGTTCACTACGGAGCAAACAGGATTCATCATCAGCTTTATAATTCCAAATTGTATACCTGTTGGTGTTGAATTAGTAGATATCATTTCCTATGTAGAGGATTATGAGTTGAACACCGCTGATATTGATGGTTCAGAGATTTACAACCCCCTAACATCTGCAGAGTTCTTTGAGCAGAACACAGATAAAGTGTTAGCGCTTTATTTCAATCGGTTCATCTTATCAAATCTTAAGTTCCTTAATGACGAAAGTCAGGCGTATGTTGAATCTAAAAGGAGGGCAGCGTAATGGAAGGACTTATACAAGTAGCTCCAGGCATGACCCTGATTGATACTCAGGTATTAGAGAAGTTAATTAATAAGCTGGACTCATTGGAACAGGCAGTGACCACCACCATCAAAGATCTTAAATCTACCACCACACCTTATTTAAGCACCAAACAGGTTTGTGAGATGCTGAATGTTAGCGAGAATTGGGTATTACTTCATAAGGACGATTTAGGATCCAGCAAACGCACAGGTAAATTAACCTTTAAGCGAAAAGCCATTGAGGAATTTATTGAAGAAGATTATTTCAGGATAAGCAGGAGGGCAAGATCATGACCTACAAATCAATAATGACAAGAATGAAGTCAGCAAGGTCGGTTGCTCAAAGAAGCAGGATCATGGATGAGTATAACAAGTGGTTAGAAACTGCTTCGTTTAACCAAATAGGGAGCGTGTTGGATGATATGCAGATCGGGATTAAATCAAGAATGGAGGCCACCAATGCATAACTACAAATCATTAGCTATACAAATGGCTGCTTCTCTTCATGAGATAGACAGGTTAGATGCTGAGTTCAACGATTTAATTCTATCTGGAATGCCGGTTGACGATTGCTGGAACAGATTATATCAAGTAAAACAATCATTAGCCAATACCAAAACCGAAGTATTCAAATTAAACGAAAAGGAGGTAAGTCATGCAAACTAAAAGAGTAATAAGCGCCTACAATGATCTAACCGAACAAGATCAGGTAATGATGAACTGGAAAGCCATGATTCGTAAAAGCCAGGATGATGAGCGTCATGAAGCAGTTAATCGGATGTTGGAGTTGGCTTCGAAAGACATCCTTGTATTACTTGCAGTTCTAGCATTGGTAATCACAGCGATAGTAGTGTTAGCCTCGATATGGGCAGGCAATCATGAGGCGGCTCAGTCGGTAATGGATAATTCAACAATTGTTAATCACTAAATAAAAATAAACACTATGAGTTCAGGACGTATCAAGGTAGCTAAGGCACAGAATAATGCAAGCACGCTGCCGGAAATCGGTAAAATTAAAACGGGCATTAAAGCAACATCTGCAAAAGGTGTTGAATACCCAAAAGCAATTGATTATTTCAGACCAACTGGAAATTTTGCAAATCAGTTTACAGCCTTATTTGGTGAAAAACCAAATTCATTGCAGGTAGCTTTCSTGTCCAATAATATCAATGAGGTATGCAATGAACAGTTTGAAAGTTGGGATAAAGGCAAACGTTACGGATATGGTGACGGAGAGTTATTTACCATATTCGATAGTTCCACAGGAAAGTATATTGATAATGTTCCTGCTGCCGATAAGCGCGTAAAAGCACTTAAGTGGGAACGCACCTTGACATTGCGTTTTGTACTTCTTAAAATGACAGGCGTGCTTGGTTACTGGTCATGGTCGACAAAAGCTAAAGAAGTAAGCATTCCTAGCATAACCAAATCATTTGATCTTGTTATGGAGCGTGCCGGATCTATCATCGGTTTCCCTTTCAACTTAACTATTGAAATGAAAAAATCATACACCCCCGGTGAAGCAAAAACTTATCCGGTGGTTAGTTTGATCCCGTCATTTACAGACGAGAACATGGAAGCAGTTCGTAATTATATCGAGGCTGGTGGTTCAATGAATCGTCTTACTACTAAGATGATTGAAAGCGGAACAATGGAGGCAAAGGTTTTAGAAATAGGGGAGGGATCGAAATAATGAAGGATTTTAAAGGAACACCTGGGCCATGGGAAATCGGATACTTTGTAAAGTCTGATGTATTTGCTAATGGCGGAATGAAATGGGTAGCAACATTGGTTTCTAACGAACTGGATGGAACATATGAGGATGCTGCTAACGCGAAACTTATTTCATCTGCTCCGGACTTATTGGAGGCGCTAACGCAACTTGTTCATCTTCACATGTGTGAGCAGGAAGGTGTCGAGTCTGGACAGCCAACAAGTTCAATGTGGATAGATGCCGTAAATAAAGCAAGTGAAGCATTGCATAAAGCAGTAGGAGGTATATCATCATGAGTATGTCAGTAGAATTCGTGCCTACCGAATGGTTCGACGAGACAGCAATAAAACTACCAAACTATAAAGTAGGGCGTGTTAATTTTAACAAAGGGCGTAGCTATATTAAAATTGAGCAAGATGGATCATTGGCTCAACCATTCAGGTTATACACCTCATTGACCACCTCCATTGCCCAATCTATGCCTACTCCTGTTCAATTGGAAGAATGGAAATTCCAACACGGTAAAAAGGAATCAGAACGATTGATGAATGTAGCCGCTAAATATGGGACATTGATGCACTTAGAGATTGGACGTTTCATTAAAGAGGGTGTTTACGACCTTGATTCAATTGACGGTATCATTGAAGAATACCTTAGCAATGAATCTTTTTGGGATGATGATTGCAAATGGTGGAACGATAAATTGCGGGAGGATATATTGGCATTTGTTCAGTTCTATAATGACTATGAGGTTATTCCTTTTGGTTTAGAATACGTATTATTAAGTGATGAACGCGGCTTTGGAACACCTATCGACTTAGTGTGCTTATTAACAGTTACCGAGGATGGCGTTGATGAAAACGATCCGTACAAATCAGGACCCAGAAAAGGTGAGCCAAGAGAATGCAAAGTAAGAGTTCAGAAACGTGCCATCATCAACTTTAAGTCTGGCCGAAAAGGTTTCTATGAAACTCATGGTATTCAAATGGAATGTGAGCGGTTATTGTGGGATGAGAATTTCCCTGAGTCACCTGCTGATATCGCGATGAATTGGGCTCCGGCAGATTGGAAAACAACTCCTAGCTATAAAATCAAGGAATGGCAGGGTACAACAAGTAGAGCCGAGATTGACGCAATTTTAAAGCTAGCTGAAATTAGATATCGTGATAAAGCAGAAAAACGAAATTACATTAATATGCGTGGTATCGTCAGTACTCCTGAAAGTATTACTGCGGCAGTTCAGTTTGAAGATGTAGAATCATTCTGCAACCGAAAGTTTGGAAATACACCTAACAATGTGAGAGCAACCAGGGCTACCGCCAAATTACAAGCAACACCAATTAAACCAGTATTCACTTCAACAGCCATACCAATATGAGTACCGAACTAACAATTATCAAACAGGAGGACTTGCAGAGCGCAGGAACCGTCCTAACTACAACCAGATCGTGGGTAACTACCTATCAGAAAAAACATGATGTGTTGAAACTGCAAGCCGAAAAGGAGGGTGTAAAATTAACTCCTGCAACTGACCAGGCTATAAACGACTATTTGGCGTCTCTTAAAAAAGCAGCAACCAAAGCTGAAGATGATCGTAAACCATTCACCTCTAAGTTGAATGAGATAATCAAAATGTTTACAGCCGAGGAAACTAAGCTTAAAGTTGATCTGGTTACTGAACTGCAAACAGCGCGTAATAATAGTGTTGCCGCATACAAGAAAGAGGAAGCAGCCGAGCAGGCTAAAGCACAAACGAAGTTGGATAAAGAAAAGGCACGTATTGAATTGTTTGCAGAAGCGGAAACGCAAATCCGTACTCAGTATGCCGACCTTCTTAAAGGAGACAAAGAGAAGTTGATGGACGTTTATGAGAATTGTACTCTTGAAATGTATGAATCAGTACTTGAAATGCTATCAATGGTTGTCGGGACCTTCAAGCAAGAGTATTGGGATGGGATTGTGGCAACGCTTGACCATAATCCACTTGACAACACTAAATACTTTACCCTTGAAGAACTAACCACGATTTGCAACAGCGCTAAAGAATGTAAATTTGAAAAAGTTGCGCCACACTATCAAGCTGAAATCAAGGCGTACGCTGACCACTTAGTTACATTAATGCCAGAACGGAAATTGGAGTTAGAAGCAGGTGTTACAGAAAGTGCCGCCGCTGCAACGTTAAAGTCTGTGCAGGAGGCATTGGAATTGAAACAATCTCAGGAGGCTTTGGCAAGGACAGAACAAAACGTTCAAACGCAGGTATCATCGGTGATTATTGACAATCAAATTGATACTGCTAAGCGATTATCAAAAGTTCCTGCTGCTCAATCTATAGATAGCTATGAGATCATTGTTCTTGATCGCGCTGGATGGTCTGAGATATTCAAATTCTTTATCACTCATTCAGATGAACAGGATCTTGGTAAAATGAAACTGGACAGCATGAAGTTGTTTGCTGAGCGTAAGGCCAAATCTGAAGGGCTTAAGATCGAATCTGCATACATAAAGTATGAGGAGAAATATAAAGCAGTTGTTAAATCTAAAAAAGCAGCATAATCATGGGAAACATAAACTATACGGAGCTGCTTAATCT
>NZ_JBFTNT010000317.1:0-4688 GCF_056397585.1 Pedobacter sp. 05L430
ACCATGGGAGGTGGAATAAACCTTTTCAACAGAACCACAAAGAAATTTAAAAGATATACGCAGAACCTGAGTCTAATTAGTTCCGATTATGTATTTAAGGTACTGGAAGATTCGCATCAAAACATTTGGGCAGGTACATCCTATGGGATGAATGTATTGCCAAAAGGAGGGACAAAGTTTATCAAGATAGTAAACGATCCAAAAAACGATAACAGCCTGATCAACGACAACATTAACAGCTTTATTGAAGACAGCAGGGGCTACCTCTGGATAGGAACAAGAGATGGTTTGAGCCTTTATAATCCCAAAACCAAAACCTTTTACAATTATACCATCGAAAATGGATTGCCTGATAATAACATCATGGACATTCAGGAAGATAATCAAGGTGACTTTTGGGTAAGCACATCAAACGGCTTATCAAAGATATCGGTTACTTATAACAAAAAACTTAACCTCATTTTCAAGAATTTTGATGAGAATGATGGCCTGCAGGGTAAGGAATTTAACCGAATTGCCTCCGTAAAACTAAGAACCGGAGAACTTGCATTTGGAGGTCCTGATGGGATCAATATTTTCCAACCTTCTTTAATTAAATCTTATAATCAAACCTTTAAACTCTTTATAACCGACTTTCAACTGTTCAATAAGAGTGTAACAGCAAACACTGCAATTGATGGCCGGGTAATACTTAAAAAATCAATTTTTGATACTAAAGAGCTTACCTTAAACCACGATCAAAATGTATTTACCATAGAGTTTGCATCATTAAATTACATTGGCCCTCATAAAGTGAAACATCAGTACATGCTGGAGGGATTTGATAAGACATGGATTTCTGCAGATAATACTTTACGCAAGGCCACCTATACAAACCTTGATCCGGGCGATTATGTTTTTAAGGTACGGGCATCAAGTACCGAAAACATTTCTGATGCTAAACCGGTAACCTTAAGGATCAGGATACTGAACCCATGGTATACTTCTACATTGGCGTATATTCTTTATTTTCTGGCCATAGGCGGCGCATTGTACTATTTCAGATACCGCGGTATCCAGCAACTAAAGCAGCAATTTGCTGCTGAGCAGGAAAAACAAAAAGTTCAGAGACTGATTGAACAAGAGAAAGTAGAATCACAACGCTTGCTTGATAATGAACGTTTAGAAGCAATGAGGTACAGAGAGCTGGATGCTATGAAAATCAAATTCCTAACCAATGTAAGTCATGAATTTAGAACGCCATTATCTTTAATTCTAGCACCAATAGACAAAATCCTGAAAGGATCATCAGATAATCTGATTAAAGAGCAGGTCTCCCTGATACAGAAAAACGCAAAGCGTCTGCTCAACCTGGTAAACCAGCTGCTCGATTTCAGAAAGATGGAGCTTAAAGAGATCAAACTTCAAAAAAGACCTGGCGATATCATTTCGTTCATCAGAGACATTACTTATTCCTTTAAGGATCTCGCTGAACAGAAAAACATCCAGTTAACCTTTAATGCTACTTACGAGAAGCTCGATGTAAATTTTGACCATGATAAAATAGAGCGGATTCTCTTTAACCTGCTTTCTAACAGCTTTAAATTTACATTGGATAACGGCAAGGTAAATGTGTCTGTAGACTGTATTATGATCGACCAATACATGGTTGAGATTAAAGTTCGCGATACCGGAATAGGTATACCAAAAGAGAAACAGGAGAAGATATTTGAAAGCTTTTTTCAGAATGATATTCCAGAGTCTATCATTAATCAGGGTAGTGGAATAGGTTTGGCAATAACCAAAGAGTTTGTAAAACTTCACGGTGGCGAGATCTTTTTAGAGAGCGATGAAAACATTGGCAGTTGCTTTACCATTTTGCTGCCATTCGAGGAACTTAGACATCAAAGCAATCCAACGGATAACTTTGTAGATAATCTAATTGCTAATGAGGATACGTTAAACAATCAGCAAGCAAACGTTACGATCTCTTCTAAAAAAGCAACTGTATTACTTGTTGAGGATGATGCCGATCTGCGTTTTTATCTTAAAGATAATTTAAAGGAAGACTTTAATGTAATAGAAGCCGGTAATGGAAAAGATGGCTGGCAAAAGGCATTATTCTACCATCCGAATATCATTGTCAGCGATATTTCTATGCCCGAAATGACTGGTATAGAACTTTGCAAAAAGATCAAAGGCGATTCCAGAACAACCCAGATTCCAGTAGTGCTGTTAACCGCTTTAACTGGCGAGGAGCAGGAGCTRACGGGTCTGGAAACAGGGGCCAATGACTACATGACCAAACCATTCAGTTTTGAAATCCTAAACTCCAAAATCCGCAACATATTAATTCAGCAGGAATCCTTCAGAAAGCTTTATCAGAAGCAGGTAGAAGTACAACCGGCAACCATAGAAATGGAGAGCCCTGATGAACAGTTCCTGCAGCAAATTCTTCAGGAGATAGAAAAGAATATAGGGAATAGCAATTTCTCTGTAGATATGCTTAGCAACCTGATGCTGATAAGCCGTGTAACCTTGTACAAAAGAATTGTAGCACTTACCGGCAAAACCCCGCTCGAGTTTATCAAGTCTTATCGTTTAAAACGGGCAGCGCAGCTGCTGGAGCAAGGAAAATTAACCGTTTCACAGATCTGTTATAAGGTAGGTTTTAAAACCACCAAGAATTTTGTCAAATCTTTTAAAGAAGAATTTGATGTGCTCCCTTCAAAATATGCTGGGAACACGGATATTACCGCTTCGTAGCCTTTTTTGTGAAAGGTTAACATTTGCGTACCCCTTTTTTAGCAATACAGGATTCAGTTGTATCTAGTTTTAACAAATAGAAACCCATCCCCTGGGGATCTTAACTAAACCAAATATGACGACCAAACATGAAAACGACAAGAACGAGTTGTAATGAATGGATTTTTATCCTGTTCATGATCTTTACACTTACCGGAATCACCAAATCCGGTTACGCCCAAAGTACTTCAAATAGAATAGTTACGGGTGTTGTTGCTGATGAAAGCGGAACAACTTTACCCGGTGCATCTGTAGTGGTAAAGGGAACCAAAACCACCGCTTTAACTAATAATGAAGGTAAGTATTCCATCATGGTTACCTCAAATGCAAGTGTACTTGTATTTTCCTATGTAGGGATGACCACAAAAGAACTTACCGTAGGTTCAGGCTCAGTAATTAACGCTAACCTTGAATCCTCTACTTCAACCTTATCCGACGTAGTAGTTATCGGTTACGGTACATTGCGTAAATCAGAAGTAACCTCAGCAATTTCTTCTGTATCCCAAAAGGACATTAAAAATTTACCTGTTGCCGGCGTAGATCAGGCCTTGCAAGGTAAGGTAGCGGGTGTTACCATAAATAACAATGGCGGTCAGCCAGGAGGTGGTGTTTCCGTAAGGATCAGAGGGCTTACCTCAACGGGCGAGAATAACGAACCGTTATATGTAATAGATGGAGTTCCTATGAACTCAAAAAGCAGCTCCCTGGAACAAAACTTTTTAGGGGGTGGTTCCGGACAAACCGGGCAAAGTGTGCTGGCAACCTTAAACTCTGCCGATATTGAAACCATCGATATCCTGAAAGATGCATCAGCACAGGCCATTTATGGAGCCAGAGGTGCAAATGGAGTAGTGCTCATCAATACCAAAAGAGGCAGGGCCAACCAAAGTAAAATTACCTACGATTCTTATGTTGGTATTTCAGAAGTTCCAAAAAAGCTTTCTGTAATGAACCTGCGCCAAAATGCAGAATACATGAACTCGCTGGTTTTAGAAGTAAGAGGAGTTCCGGGAAGTGGAATGGATAGTATTGCAGAGTTTAAAAACCCTTCCTTATTAGGTGTGGGTACCGACTGGCAGGACGAGATCTACAGAAGAGGATTTACTCAAAGCCATCAACTTGGTTTTTCAGGAGGAACAGAAAAAACACAGTTCTATTTCTCTGGCGGCTATCTTAATCAGGAAGGAACTCTAATCAAAACAGGGTTTAAAAGAATAACCCTAAGAGCTAATATAGACCATCAGGCTACTAAATGGTTAAAAACAGGTATCACTGCAAACCTGTCCAGAACCAATCAGCAGATCGGCCTTTCAGATGGTTTCGATGCCGTTACCAGTACAGTGCTTTATAATAGTCCTGTAACTCCCGTTAAAGATGTTTTTGGTAATTATATCTCTACCAATGTAATAGGAGGCAGCACATTTGGAAATCCAAATAATCCGGTTGCGTTAGCAATGTTGCGTGATGTAAGCAATCAATCTTCAAAAGCTTTCGGAACAGTATATGCAGATCTGATTATCATAGATGGTCTCACCATCAGATCAGAGGGTAACTTTGATTTTAATCTGAGCAGCGATAGGGCATTTCAGCCATATGTACAAAATGCTGAAACCAAAGCCGTCATCCTTTCTCCGGCAAGGCTTAGAGAGCAAAGAAATAACAGCCTTTACTGGGCAATTAAAAACTATGCTAATTATAACAAAGCCTTTGGTAAGCATAATATAGCTGCTACGGTAGGCCATGAGGCACAAAGATCCAAATACGACTTTATCAATGCCAACAGAGATAACCTGGTTCTTAATATCCCAAATTTAAATGCAGGTGATGCAGGCGATACCCAAGGCATAGGAGCAGGAGCTGCAACATGGAGTATGGAGTCGGTATTTGCACGTTTAAACTATAAT
>NZ_JBFTNT010000318.1:0-4671 GCF_056397585.1 Pedobacter sp. 05L430
GAATATCCTGGCGGGTTGTCAGGTGTAAGTTCCCGCTTGCATATTCATCAGATACATCTGCAATACGTAAAAGCTGATTGAAAGTTACTTTACCAAATGGCAGTTTAATACGTACCATTTGAACGCCGGGCTGTCTTTGGCCATAAACACCACGCGCCAAACGCAAGCTTCTAAATTTCTCATCATGGATTTTACCCTCGCGGAATTCCCTGATCTTCTTTTCAAGATCGATTATATCTTTTTCGACAATAGGATTTTCTAACTCTGTTCTAAAGCTCTGCATCTTTTGTTAGGTCTAATTTAAAAAAAGCTTCTTTGTCGGGGAGACTGAAGAAGCTTTTAAAAGTTTTGTTCCAAACAGTCCGTAGTCTTACCCTTTCATGCATTGCATGATCATGTACTTAACGCTACAATTCACTGTTTTCATAAAGCAAATATATAAAGTATATAGGTTTGGTAGTACATAGAATTGTAAAAAAAGAATTAATGCACTAATTATCAATCAGTTATTTTGCAATTTAAAACCATTCAAGATTAGCTAAGTTCGTGCTTAATAAAAGGTTACGATGCTTTAAACAAATACACCGAGCTTTACTTCGTGTTAAGCAGCGAACAAATGTTAACATAATGATAATATGAAATTTACACTATCTTTATGTTGTTTTGTAATTCTTAAAAAAATATGTCATGAAAGATAAAAAAAAGGGATCAGCTATCAAATCTGCAATCAAGGAACTTCGTAAATCATTAAACACTCAAATAGCCACAGGAATTGAAGCAGTAGTTACAGGATTGGACTACAACCCGAAAGATGCCAAAAAAGAAATCAATAAAGCAGCAGCTAAATTAGCAAAAAAACTATCTAAAAAACTTAAAGTAAGCAGCTCTGATCTAATTGAAGCAAGCACTGTAACTAAGAAAGCAGAGGCTCCAGTTAAAGAAGCCGCTGCCACTGCTAAAGTTAAAAAAGTAGCTACCAAAGAGCCCGCTAAAAAATAACGCTGTATTAAGCATTATTTAAGAAAGGAAACAGACTCAACTCTCTCTCCTACCGGGTGGTTGGCAGTAAACTTAAAGCCAAGAAAATGAGCTAAGGTTTGCGCAAACTGTTCCTGATAAATCTGCCCTTCAGTTTTCATTTCTCCTTTGGGCGGTGTATCAGGGCCTAGAACAGCGAACCATGTTTCGTTAGAGTGAGCCGTCTCTGATCCATGACTAACCCAGCCTTTATCTATACCACGACCATGATCCGGGCAAATCATAATAGTTGTATTATCCTTATAGAAAGGATCGGCCTGAAGGCTTGCCCAAAGACTTGCAATCATTTTATCCAGATAATTAGCGGCATCAAGAAAAGAATCATATTGCCCGGCGTGCCCGAACTCATCAGTATCTATGAAATCTATGTAAACCAGTCGTGGGTGATTCGCTGCTATATAGGTTTTAGCCAGCGCATAAGTTGTTAAATCGAAACGCTCTGAAGTACCGAACGTATTGGGTAAAAAGTACTGTAATTCATTGGCCAGCTTTTGAGCCTCGGTTAAGTTTGCACCTTTTACATCCTCGTAAGGGTTATACAAAGGCATTTTATTCCTATTACGGTTCACTATGTTTCCTACTGCAGCCCAACCTGCAAAAGTTACCACCTTATTTTGATAGCCTTTTTGTTTATTGATAAACTCAAGTACGTTTTCGTTCGGATTATCCGGATAGCTATTCGAATTAATGGCCGGATCATAGTAACCACAAACTGTTTCACTCCTACCAGGATAAGAGAACCAATATTTGTTTTTAACATTCACATAATTCTTTAGGTCGCGGTTACCATATAGCTGCCCATGTTTCGCAATAGTATTCCAAAAAAAAGGCATCAGTTTTTGTCGGCGCTCATTTGCAGTTGGCGCCCAATACTTTTTAACCAACTCTGTTGAATCCTGCCTGCGATATTTTTTTTGGAACAATAATGAAGAATCTGCACCCTTGAAAATTTCCTGCCAGCGATACCCGTCAATAGAAATAAGGATTACGTTTTTTGTCTTACCTTTTTGGGCAAAGGAAGAGACAGCTGCCGCCATAAAAACCAAGGCAAACACAAGTAATTTTGTTTTCATAATTTTTAGTATATATAAACTTTAAGATTTAATAACAATAATTTAACAATTAGATATTTTTAAGTTAAAACAAGTCAAAAGACACTATATTAACTATATACACGAACAACAACAAACCTACTTCTATCTTCAAATGTTTACAAATATTAAAAATATACTTCATTTATTGCAATTTTTATTTTACAATTGTATTCTAAAAAAACGGCTCCAAACTTCGACTTACAGGTATGAAAAGACGCAACTTTTTAATCAGCACATTGATTGGCACCGGCAGCCTTTCAGGAATACAAAATCTATACGCAAAAACAGAAGCCTCCGCAGCCTTATCCGGCAAAAAACCTTTAATGCGTATTGGTATTTGCACAGACCTTCATCAGGACCTGATAAAGGACGGCGAAAAAAGACTGCAGTCGTTCATCAACGAAATGAACCAGCGTAAACCCGACTTCATTATTCAAATGGGAGACTTTTGCATCCCTAAGGAAAAGAACAAAAACTTAATGGGAATCTGGAATCAATTTACCGGACCAAAATATCATGTAATAGGAAATCATGATACAGATGGTGGTTTTACACATGACCAGGTTGTTGATTTCTGGAATGCCAAAGGAAAATATTACTCGTTTGACACCAATGGCTATCATTTTGTGGTGCTAAACGGCAATGAAAGACCAGAAGGAGATACTTCCAAAGGATATCCAAGATCTATGAATCCAGCACAGATAAAATGGATGAAACAAGATTTGGAAGCAACGAATTTACCTACAATTGTATTTTGTCATCAGGGTATAGATAATGATCAGGATGGCTTAAAAGAAGGAGCCTTGATCCGTTTAATATTTGAAAGAATAAACAAGAAAGCAGGGTTTAATAAAATTCAGTTCGTTTTTAGTGGCCACCATCATGAAGACTATCATAATGTTTACAACGGCATTAATTATGTACAGATCAATAGCATTTCCTATCAGTTTACCCATCCGGTTACAGGTTACGATTTTGCACACACTAAAGAACCCCTGTGGGCATTTTTAACAATTTACACCAATGGCACTGCAGAAATCAAAGGCCGTAAATCGGAATATATGGGGCAAGAAGCCACACAAAACGACCCCGATTATAACGGATACCCCAATGTACCCTATATTTCGGACAGAGCAATTAAGATTTAATTTGCGTTATCATCCTTTAAAGCGGACATTCTTTAAAACTGACGTCATTCAAGAACCGACCTCATTCGAGAACCGAGGTCATTCAAGAACTGGCCTCATTCGAGATGACGTGCATTATGTCGAGATGACGTGTATTATACTATTACACCCCCAACAATACACAGTAATGTCATATTGAGTAACATACCAAACACTTTGCCATCCAAGCTGTAATTTTAATTCGTTTATAAAACTACATGAAGAGAAGAATCAGTGTTTTACCACTTGCTATAATAGCAATACTACTTTTTGTTTTGAACTGGTACGTGCTTTCGGGCATCAGAACAATAAGTTCAAATTCACTTACCACCCCACTTTTCTGGGGTTTTATCGTGCTCACCACCGCCACCCTAATTTATTCCATAATAAGAATGCGCGACAATGGAATGGACCTGCTCTTTAAAATAACCACTCATGTTTTTCTGATCCTGTTTGTTACAGAGGTGATATTTTCGGCATTCCTGCTGCTGGGCGATACATACAGATTGATAACGCAAGGCGCCAGAAATGTATATTGGGTTGAATTTGCCCTCCTGGTCGTCCTACTCGTAATCCTAATATTTATCTACGGCATGATTAAAGGAAAATATGCCTACAGGGTAATTAAGCATACCTTATTTTTTGATGATCTGCCGTCAAATTTTGATGGCTTTACCATCACACAAATCTCTGATGTACATGCCGGAAGCTTTAAAAATCCAACAGCAGTACAAAAAGGCATCGACCTGATCAAAGCGCAAAATTCTGACCTCTTTGTATTTACCGGCGACCTGGTAAACAACAAAGCAGAGGAGATTACACCCTGGATTGATCATTTCAAACAGGTAAAGGCACCATACGGACAGTTTTCTGTTTTAGGAAACCATGATTACGGCGACTATGTACCATGGAGAAGTGAATCAGAAAAGAACGCAAATCTACAACGACTAAAAGAATACCATGAAGAGCTGGGCTACAAATTATTACTCGACGAAGAGGTAACCTTACACAAAGACGGGCAAAAAATAGTGTTGGCCGGAGTA
The DNA here is from genome assembly GCF_056397585.1 of Pedobacter sp. 05L430. NCBI lineage: Bacteria > Pseudomonadati > Bacteroidota > Sphingobacteriia > Sphingobacteriales > Sphingobacteriaceae > Pedobacter > Pedobacter sp. 05L430. The sequence goes on from NZ_JBFTNT010000318.1 coordinate 4,342, forward strand.
GAAAACTGGGGAATAGGTTTTGGCGAAAGAGGAGACTTAAACAAAGCTTTAGCAGGCACCAGTCTCAATGACTTTAAAATATTACTTTCACATGATCCATCACACTGGGACGCAGAAGTAGTAAAACACCCCTCAAAAGTTCACCTTACCTTAAGCGGACACACACATGGCATGCAATTTGGCATAGAAGCATTTGGGATCAAATGGAGCCCTGTAAAGTATCGCTACGCACATTGGGCAGGCATAACAAGCAGGAATGGTCGATATTTAAACATCAACAGAGGCTTTGGTTTTCTTGGATTTTCTGGCAGGATTGGTATATGGCCAGAG
>NZ_JBFTNT010000319.1:0-7336 GCF_056397585.1 Pedobacter sp. 05L430
GTACAATAGATAGTACAATAGATAAATATTCCTTAGAACATTTCAACAATTCTCGGAACCGGAGAAAATTTCAGTTAAATTTGCTGTATGAGTAATGGCGGTTCTTCTAATTCAATTTTCGACAAGGTTTTATCTTTTATTGACTATACCAATCAGAACATTTTTCTGACAGGAAAGGCTGGAACCGGAAAAACAACCCTGCTTAAGCGGATTAAGGCGAGTAGCTCAAAAAAAATGGCCGTGGTTGCTCCTACTGGGGTTGCAGCAATGAATGCCAAGGGAACCACAATCAATTCCTTTTTTCAATTGCCTCCAGGCTCCTTTTTCCYGGGTGATATTAGTTTAGAGAACCTGCAATCTGGAATACTTTCTATTCAATCTATGGTTTCTGATTTAAGCTATACCAGAGATAAGATAAATCTATTTAATGAACTGGAGCTACTTGTTATTGATGAGGTTTCGATGGTACGTTGCGACTTGCTGGATGTAATTGATGCAATACTAAGATCGGTTAGAAAAAATACCATGCCTTTTGGTGGGGTTCAACTCCTGCTAATTGGAGATTTATATCAACTACCACCGGTTACTAAAAGAGAAGATTGGGCGTTTCTAAGTAGAGCATACCCATCGCCTTATTTCTTTGATGCGCTTGTAATCCGCAGAAACCCACTTTTACAAATAGAGCTTACCACAGTATTCCGACAAACTGAACCTGAATTCATTAATATTCTGAATGGTATCAGAAACAATCAGATTAGTGAAAGCAGTTTGGATCTGTTAAACAAAAGATACGACCCTCAATTCAGCTCTACTGATGACTTAAATCCGATTATCATCACCTCACATAATGCTGAGGCTAATACAATTAACAAAGAAAAGTTAGATGAGTTAACCGGTGAAGAGTATACTTTTGAGGGAGAGGTAAGCGGAGAGTTTAGAGATCTGGGCTTGCAGGCAGAGCAGACCTTAAAACTTAAAGAAGGTGCCCAGATCATGTTCATAAAAAACGACACAGGTGATAATCGGAAATTCTATAACGGAAAGATCGGAAAGGTTAAGTCTGTTAAAGATGGTGAGATCTATATCTCTTTTCCGCAGGAGGATGATTTGTTATTGGAAAAATCTTCATGGCAATCTTTTGAATATAAAGCTGATCCTGAACAGGCCATTATACAACAGCAAGTTGGGGAATTTTCCCAATATCCGATTAAATTGGCCTGGGCCGTTACAATTCATAAAAGTCAGGGATTAACATTCGACAATGCAATAATTGATGCCGGAAAATCATTTGTTGCCGGTCAGGTTTATGTTGCTTTGAGTCGTGTTAGAACACTAAACGGACTTATTTTAAAATCAAAGATCAGTACTGAAAGTTTAAGGTCAAATACGGAGGTGATCAATTACATGAAACCCGCTAATGAAGATGACTTAGAGCACATTTTAATTACTGAACAGGAAAGATTCATTCTTCAGGTAGTATTAAACCATTTTTCGCTAAACCGTGTGCTTAGCGGATTGGAAACAATCAGTTCAAACTCTGAGATCGTTAAATCGCACCTGCCAGARTTTAAATCTTTGCTTGCTCAATTGAATAAATCGGTTAAAGACCTTATGATCTTGTCTGAAAAGTTTCAGACCCAGGTGAAGCAGTTACATAAGCAAGCAGGTTTTAAAGATCAACAAGTGTTGCAGGATAGAATTGAATCTGCATTGGCCTATTTCAGTAAGGAGATCACTATTCAGCTCCTAAATCCTGTAAACAAAAACATCAGGATTAAACCGAAAAACAAAATCCAACAGCAAATACAACACTTACTCCAAAAGTACAGGCAAATAATTGAAGCAAGAGTTTCGCAAATGCAATTCGGTTCTGGATTATTAAAAGAGCCAGTTAAACCCGAAGATTATATTGCCTGGATTGATAAACATAAGACCAAGCCCAATACTAAACCAGGCTCTTCCTCGGTAGAGCCTACAGTTACATTACAACTATTTTAAACTTCGGTTTAACCTAAATATGTCTACATCATCACTCCCCGTTTTATTGGTTACTGTTATATTGCTGATTGCAATGATGGGGATATGTGTCTGGGCAAAAAAATTAACGTTCCCTGCAGCGCTTACCGCGGGTTTAATTGGTTTCTTTGTATTTGCAGGTATAGGAGAAACCGGGATACTAATGCTTGTTACCTTTTTTATTCTTGGCGTATCGGCTACGGCTCACAAAAAACAACTGAAGGCAAAATACCATCCGGAAATTCTGGATAACAATGGGAGAAATGCCGGACAAGTATTTGCAAATGGAGGAGTTGCGGGGTTAACAGGCATTTTGGCAATTGTTGACCATCATCATTCAGACCTATATGTTTTAATGGCAGCTGCCAGTCTTGCATCTGCCCTTGCCGATACCCTATCTTCTGAACTGGGCATGGTGTACGGGCGTAGATTTTATAACATCCTGACCTTTAAAAGAGAGGCAAATGGTTTGGATGGAGTTGTAAGTTTAGAAGGAACCCTTATAGGTACATGCGGTGCGTCTGTAATAGGCTTAATTTACGCTGGGTTTGATAAAATGAGCCTCATTGTGATCGGTGCAGGAATACTTGGCAATCTGACAGATTCGATACTCGGAGCTACCTTTGAACGCAAAAACTACATGAGTAATGATGTGGTAAATTTTCTGAATACGCTTGTAGCATCCTTATTGGCGATAATGGTCTATTACATATTTAATTTTCCATAACTTAGCGGCCACAATTAAAATCGTTATGGCAGTATTACATAGAAAAGAAGAGAAAATTGAAGCAGTATTGAGTAAACTTCCAAAAGATTACACAGACAAAGATTTTGTAGATATGTTTATTAAGCTCTACTCTGCTCTAAAGTATTTATCTCTGATTTAGGTTTAACATCCAGCTTTCTGGCCTCCCATTTATCATTTCGAAAATCCAGATCCGGCGAATCAGCATGCCATACGGTAACATCAATTAATTTATCTGCTGTAGTTTTAATGCTAACCTTTACTCCTTGTTCACTTTGAGAGGATTTCCATATGCAAACCGGATAAGGCGACTTTGACATAGTGAGTCCAAAGAATGAGCTTAGGGTAGTCATGGCCTCTTTACCGTCACCAAGCCCATGCCCCACATTTGGCACATAATGAATTAAGTTTTGACCGGGAATACTGTCGTAATAATTCTTGATATTGTCTATTGGCCAATATTCATCATTGGTGCCCATTACGATCATTTTAGGCATTGTTAGTGATTTGCGGTACGAATATGGATCAATCATGGTGGCCAGGTCATTGCTGCTCCCGGTACCCAGATCCTGTACAAGACCTAGTTTAACGTAATCTTCTATCTGGATGCTATAATCTTTCCAAACCTTGATTTGATAGTTCATACTTACCGGCATGTTCAGCATATCGATCACCATTGGTGCAATTGCGGTTACCCGTTTATCAGAAGCTCCGGTAAGCCAGGTTGTCCAGCCACGTTTGGATGCCCCCGATACCACGAAACGGTTAATACTATGATGTAGTTTTTGTTTAGAAAATTCCTGAACGGCATCCATCGCTCTTTTTGCAGATTTAACCATTGGGAATAACAATGGCCAGCTGTAATCGCCATCTTTTTTGTAATTATGAAGTGTGTATGATATTAATGCATCTTCCGTTAAATTATTATAAAGAGGTTGATTCGGTGCCTGCTTGAGTATGGCAACCACAGCTTTGTTTTCTTTTGCTATTGCACTAAAACTTTTAACCAGGCCATCGCCTTTATCACTCCAATTTGGCATGCCTTCTTTATTTATGCTTCCACCGGTAATAAACAACAACGCTCCGTCGTACTTATTTTCTTTTGGAACGATTATGCTAAGCTGGTGGGTCCAGGTGTATTCTCTCCACTTTTGCGAAGTAAGCAGAATACTGTATACTTTCAGTTCATCAAGATCATAAGAGTCCTTTACTTCCCATTTGTAGGTGTTATCACCGTTATTCAGGTAATGTGACAAAGCGTTAACGGGAGTGATTCCAACTGATGATGTTGTTGTTTGGGCCTGAACAAGCAACGTTATCAAGCACAAGAAGAGCGTAGAAGCCGGAACTAATTTTCGAGACATTTTCTTTTTTTAGGAACTAATATAGCAAATAKTTGACGGGTTTTTATTTAACGGTTTGGGCTAGCGGATAGCCTTTATTGATCCATTCAGTTTTTAAATTAACTGTTAAATTTAATAAATATGCTTTCGTGAACTTTTGCTCATTTAACGCTTTAAAGGCAGGCCTGATGTTAGGGCATTTATCCATTGGACAGCAGCCGCAATACACTACTATCATTTCATTTTTTGGAAGGCCTTTTATTACTTTAGTCAGCTTTTCTACATTTTGTTTCTCACTGGCAGCGCCAAGGTGTGTGGCACCTTTTATATCTTCAACAACACCAATGTTATAAATACGGATTTTCTGCCCTTTTTCGATCATATTTGCCAGAACAGAAGGCTCCATAAGTTGACTCTTAGTCCAAGGATTGCTCTGTAACTGAGCAGACGGTATTTGTTGTGCTTTAGAAATATTTGAATTGGCAACAAAGATTAACAAAACAGCTATCGTTTTTAAAAGTAAGTTTTTCATGAAATTTGAATTATGTGGCAATTTAATGATTACTACTGTAAACTTCGCGATTAATGATCTGCGGCATTACTTTGTTACTTAATGCGGCAATCAGGTTATCTGCAGCCATAACGGCCATCTTGTCCCTGGTTTCTTCAGTTGCAGAACCAATATGTGGCAGCACACAAACATTCGGCAAATTAAGCAAGGGATTATCTTTATCCATAGGTTCGGGATTGGTAACATCCAGACCCGCTCCCCATATGGTTTTATCTTGAATTGCGTTAATCAGATCGGCTTCATTGTGTAAGCCTCCCCTTGCTGTATTGATAAACAAAGCGCTGCGCTTCATTTTTTCGAACGCAGATCCATTGAATAAATTCTTGGTTTCGTTTGAAAGATTGGCATGAACAGACAATACATCACTTTCGGATAATAGCTGATCAAAAGAAACATATTTTGCATCCAATATTTCCTCTGCTTCAGTATTGCGATTTCTATTGTGATAAATGACATTCATGTCGTATGCTGCCTTAGCCTTTTTAGCAAGCTCTACCCCGATCCTTCCCAAACCAAAAACACCAAGTGTTTTTCCTTTTAATTCTATTCCTAAATTTGCGGTGGGCTCAAAAAACGACCAACCACCGCGTTCAATTCTTTTATGCATCTGAAAGGCATTACGGGATACCGCGAGCATCAAGAGAAAGGCCACATCTGAGGTGGCATTACTAAGTACATCAGGAGTATTGCTAACAGGTATTTTATAAGAGGTTGCTGCTTCAATATCTACGTTATCATACCCAACACTCATCAATGCTACAGCTTTCAGGTGACTGCACTCCTCAAAAAAGTGAGCATTTAATTTGTTAGATCCTGCACTTAGCAGAGCATCATTATTTTTGCAAAGCTCAATTAGCTCTTTCTGTGGCAAGGACCTTTTTTCCGTATAAATAGTCAGTTTATAACCCGCTTCTTCGAGTAATTGAATTCCCCGTTGAGGTATTTTTCTTGTTATTAAAACTTTAATCATGTATTTCGCAAAAATTTAAACTGGAATTATAAACACGCTCCAATATAACAAACGATTAATAGTTTTAATTTATTTGTTCCATAACAAAATACTTGCTTGGTAAGCTGACCTTATATCTCTACTTTTAGAAATAGATAATCTTATTTGAATAGTCACAACACTTAAGCCAATACAATACACTATGAGCACAACCTGGAATGATGATGATTTAAAAGAAATGGCTAGCCAACTAAGCTCACCAAAGGGTGATAATGGAATAAAAACCGGCGAAAGAATGGCTATTTCAAATGAAAATATGATTGCCAGGACCATACAGCAACTGGACATAAAAGCGAATGATCATGTTTTAGAAATCGGTCAGGGCAATGGAAGCCATGTAAATTCCATCATCACCAAATCAACAGGAGTTCATTATTTTGGTATTGACATCTCTGAAACTATGATTGAGGAGGCAACAAGAATAAATCGAGCGTTTGTTGATAAGAATGTTGTTTCGTTTGAATTATCTAATGGCCATGACATTGACTTCCAAAGCGGTTCATTTGATAAAATATTTACGGTAAATACCATTTATTTTTGGGAAACCCCCGATGTTTACGCTAAGGAAATTTACAGGGTATTAAAGCCAGGCGGCAGTTTCAGCATCGGCTTTGCCGACAAAGACTTCATGAAAAAACTTCCTTTTACAAAATGGAAGTTTCGGCTATATGACAAGGAAACCGTTTCAGAAACACTCATTAAAGCTGGTTTTTCCATTGCTAAAATTACTCAGGAGAAAGAGAACATTAAAGGTAGCCTTGGAGATTTTATAGAACGAGACATTATAATCATAACAGCAAAAAAACTTTAAATAAAAAACACACGATTAACTACTCTCTAATGAAACAAACAATCATTTTTATACTATTCACCCTGTTTTGTACTGGTGTAAATGCTCAGGAAACTTTTACCATATCTGGAACAGTAACAAATGCCAAAGCTGAACAAATTGAGGCCGCCACAATATTTATTGACGGATCTCAAAAATCAACAACAACCAATACTAAAGGCGAATTTAAATTTTCCGGTATTGTGCCTGGTACTTATCAGGTTGTGGTTAATATGTTGGGTTACGGCTCAATAAAACAAAATGYAGTTGTTTTAGAAAAATCGGTTGTTCTCAATTTCACATTAGAGGAAAAACAAATCATTTTAGACGAAGTGATTATTGGCGATAACAATCAGCGCAAGAATTTTCTAAAAACATTCACTAAATATTTCATGGGAGAATCTAAAAATGCAAAAGAATGCAAGATATTGAATACAGATATCATTGATTTCTCTACAGAAAAGGCTATTTTAAAAGCCAATTCGCCTGATTTTCTGATCATAGAAAACCGAAAACTTGGATATCGTATTAAATACTTACTGAGGAAATTTCAATACAATAAAACAGCTGATGCAACGATCTATGATGGAGAATCTATTTTTGAAGATATTAAGGGCTCAAATGAAGAGCAGCAGACCTGGAAAGCAAATAGAAAAATGGCATATGAAGGATCGCTCATGCACTATTTAAGAGCGCTTTATAAAAACAAAACTCAGGAGGAAGGCTTCCTTACGCATGTTATAAAAAACGTTGATTTTCCATTAATGATAGATCCAACTCCAGTGTACACAGAACAGCTTATTGAACGCGCAGACAGCAATTT